>JBATMK010000278.1:0-15994 GCA_049289815.1 Flavobacteriales bacterium | reverse complement strand
GAAGGACGGTCCGAGCGAATGCGATTGCTGGTTCGAACCGGACAGCACCTATGTCGACACCATCGGTCCGAGCGATGATGGTTCTTCGGCGGAGCTTCAACTGCCCTTCACCTTCACCCTCTTCGGTGACACGTTCACCAGTGTCTTCATCAACAACAACGGCAACGTGTCCTTCGGTGGAGCGCAAGGGGCGTTCAGCAGTGCCGGGTTCCCCAGCACGGACTTCACCATGGTGGCGCCCTTCTGGGCCGACGTGGATACCCGGCCGTTCGATGGCGGGCATATCTGGTACAAGATCACGCCCAGCGCCATGTACATCAACTGGGACAGTGTGGGTTACTTCAGCCAGCAGACCGACAAGACCAACAGCTTCCAGCTGATCCTCACCAACGGCAACGACCCGGTGATCGGCGTGGGCAACAATACCTCGTTCTGTTACCGCAACATGGAGTGGACCACGGGCGGTTCCAGCGGGGGCATCATGGGTTTCGGCGGCACGCCGGCCACTGTGGGCGTGAACAACGGCAACGGCATCGACTACTTCCAAGTAGGGCGCTTCGGCACTCCGCTCAACGATTACCTGGGCACGGCCGACACAAGCGGGGTGCATTGGCTGAACGGCAAGAGCTTCCGTTTCGACCTGAGCCCTTCGGTGGGCAATACACCTCCGGTACACGCCGGCACCCTGCTGTGCAACACGCTTTTCACCTGCGTGGGCGAAACCGACACGCTGGAGTTCTTCTTCGCCAGTCCCGAGGCCGACCAGAACACCTTCGTGAACGTGCAGGCGCCCACGTTGAGCAACTTCTCGCAACCGAGCATCGGTATCGGGTTGCTGGCCTATGCACAAGTGGTCTTCACCACCGCGCTCGTTGATGTTGGCACGCATACCCTCACCGCCACCGGAACGGACGACCACAATCCATCCGCATCCACCGATCACACGTTCACCGTGGTTGTGGAGGCACCCGGCGCTGCTGGCGCCGATGGCCAACTGGATCTGTGCATGGCCGATCCACCAGCGCCGTTGTTGGGTGCCTTGGGTGGAACCCCATTTCCCTTCGGGTCGTGGTATGCGCCCGGGGGCGCGTTGTTCGGCCCCGGGTCGGCCAGCGTTGATCCCGGGGTGGATGCCTCGGGCGACTATCTCTATGTGGTGGCCGGTTCCAGCTGCGCCGATGATACCGCAACCGTGCATGTGACGATCGACCCATGTTTGGGTGTTCCGGAACTCGGCCAAGTGGTTTTCCAGGCTTACTGGCAGCAGGGTGTGATCTGGGTCAGGTCCGATCGGCCGCTCGACGCAGCCATGCCTATCACCGCCTTCGACGGTTCCGGCCGGGCAGTGCTGGTGGCCCATGGCGATGGCACCAGGGCACTGCGCATCGATGCTGGCGGCCTTGCCAAAGGCCTTTATATCGTGCACGCCGTCCAGGGCGATGAGCGAGTGGTGGCCAGGGTGGTTGTCCCTTGAACATCGGGGCTGGGCGGGCTTGTAAGCGGGACCTACCTTTATCCCGCATGCCGAACAATGCGCCTCTGAACACCCGGAGCTTCGACCAATGGGGCCTTGGCTTCACCCGACCGCTGGTGATCGCAGGACCATGCAGCGCTGAAAGCCGTGATCAAGTGCTCGCAACGGCACGCGGCATCGTCAAGCATGCACCCCAAGTGAAGGCCTTCCGCGCGGGGGTGTGGAAGCCACGCACGCAGCCCGGGCATTTCGAAGGGGCAGGCAATGCGGCTCTTGATTGGCTCAAGGCGGTGCGCGAGGAAACCGGGTTGCTGACCATTGTGGAAGTGGCCACGGCCGAGCATGTGGACGCCTGTTTGAAAGCGGGCATCGACATGCTCTGGATAGGCGCGCGCACCACACCCAACCCCTTCAGTGTGCAGGAGATCGCCGACGCGTTGCGCGGCGTGGATGTGCCGGTCTTCGTCAAGAACCCCATCAATCCCGACCTGCATTTGTGGATCGGGACTTTGGAGCGGTTGGGTGGAGCGGGCCTCACCCGTTTGGCCGCCATACACCGTGGCTTCAATTGGTTCGAGCGCACCACCTATCGCAACAGCCCCATGTGGGAATTCCCCATCCGGCTGAAGGCACGTTTCCCCGATCTGGAACTGGTCTGCGACCCTAGTCATATCAGTGGAACCACGGAGCTGATCAGCCCATTGGCTCAGCAGGCCCTGGACCTCAACTTCAGTGGCCTCATGATCGAGGCACATCATGATCCCGTGCACGCCCTGAGCGATGCCCGGCAACAGCTTACTCCCCAGCGGTTGGGCGAGGTGCTCCGCGAGCTCATCGTGCGCGAGCAGCACCCGGCCCAGCGCAGCGACCGTTTGCAGGAACTGCGTGACCTGGTCGACCAGCTGGACGAGGAGATCGCCCAAAAGATGGGCTCCCGCATGGACATAGCCGAGCGCATCGGGGAATGGAAAGCCGATCACAACGTGGCCATCCTGCAACCTGAGCGTTGGGACCGGATCATGCACCGCCAACTGCGCCTCGCCAAGGATCTGGGCCTGTCGCGGGCCTTCGTCGAGGAACTGATGAACGCCATCCATAAGGAAAGCATACGCCGCCAGACCGAGGTTTTGGTCGCCGCGAACCCGACCTCCGTAGGATCCCCAGCCGCCTCGGGGAAAGTCGCCGGGGGCTGAAGGATGTGCCATCTATATTCGGGCGCCTTAAGGAAAACCGGGAACATACCAACCACTGTAAACCCACTCTTGATCATGCGTAGACTTTCCTCTTTCGTTGTGGCACTCGTCTGTGCTTCGGCGGTCCTGGCGCAGCCAGTGTTCACCAATGGTAGTGCGGTGCTGAGCAACCAGGCCAGCAGCGGTGCGTGCATGGCCGTTGCCGACATGGACGGTGATGGGCTCGACGATATTGTTCAGCTGGATATGAGCCAGCACGTATACATCCTGTACCAGAACCCCGACCACACTTTCGTCACCTTCGACTATGGCGAGGTTGACAACGACAGCCAGTGGGGCTGGGCCATGGCCGACCTGAACAACGATGGGCACAAGGACATCTGCAGTGGGGTGAGCGTGACCAAATTCCTCAACATCAGCAGCCGTGGCGTATACACGTTCACCGACCTGAACGGTCCCTCGATCTTCACGCAGTGCATGAGCATGGCCGACTTCAACAACGATGGCCGCGTGGACGTTTATGCTTGTAACGATGTGGGGCCGAACAACATTTGGATCACCGATGCCAATGGCATCCCGCAGTACGATGCGAACTTCATCGATTGGACCACGGCCTGCACGGGCACCGCCGGTGATATGAGCGGTAACTATGGAAGCACGGTAACGGACTTCGACAACGATGGCGATGTGGACCTGCACATCAGCCACTGCCGCCAAGGGGTGAACGACCCGGACGATTGCCGCCGCTGGGACCGCCTTTTTGTGAACGATGGCAATGGGAACTACAGCGATGAGGCCGATGTTTATGGGCTGGAGAACCACGAGCAGGTCTGGACAACCGATTTCGGCGACTACGACAACGATGGTGACCTGGACATTTTCCAGACCACCCACAGCCTCACCATGATGCTGTTCGAGAACGATGGAACCGGACACTACACCAACGTCACTTCCGGCAGCGGCTTGGAGGTGTCGGGCTTCTTCCTGCAGGGCCTCTTCCGCGATCTGGACAATGACCGCTACCTGGACATCATGACCGCGAGCGCCGAGTACTACATGAAGGGCAACGGCGATGGCACCTTCACCGAGGTGAACAACGTGTTCCCTTCGAGCAAGACCATGCATTGCTTCGCCTTCGGCGATTTCAACAATGATGGGTTCGAGGATGTGTACGCCGGCTATGGCGACGGTTACGTGGATGGCGACCCCGGCTTCCCCGATCGCCTCTGGATGAACACACCCAATGGCAACCACTGGCTGAACGTGAAACTCAAGGGCGTTATCAGCAACCAGGACGCTGTTGGTTCACGCGTAACCATCTATGGACCATGGGGCGTGCAGATACGTGAGGTGCATGCGGGTGAGAGCTATGGCATCACCAACACGTTCACTTGCCACTTCGGCTTGGGCAACAGCACGCAGATCGATTCGGTGGTGGTCAACTGGACCAGCGGCCAGGAAGATGTGTATACCACGATCACGGCGGATCAAACCGTCACCGCTCTTGAAGGAACGTGCATCAGCCCGGTGGCCAGCATTTCCGGACCGGCCGCTATCTGCACGGGCCAGACCGCTACGCTGACGGCGAACCCCGGCTTCAATTACTTGTGGAGCCCCACCAACGAGACCACGCAAAGCATTACGGTCAGCACCGGCGGCACCTATTCGGTGACGATCGATGATGGCACGGGTTGCACGGGCACCACCAGCTTCTTCGTTGACCAGGATCCCGATGAAACACCGCAGATCTCATTGGGTGGTGAGGCCATCTTCTGCGAAGGCGAGAGCGTGACCTTGACCAGCACCGCGGCCAGCGGCTACTTGTGGAGCCCCACCAACGAGACCACACAAAGCATCACGGTAACCAGCAGCGGCAATTACACCGTGGCCATTGATGGATTCTGTGGCAGCGTGAGCTCGACACCCGTTGTTGTCACTGCGGTACCATTGCCCGCCGCGCCTGTTGCGAACGGCGTGTTCATTCCCGCACCGGGCACGGCGGACCTTACCGCCACCGGCTCCAATGTCATCTGGTACGATGCTGCAGTAGGTGGCAACCAGGTCGGGGCGGGCAGCCCATGGACCACGCCGTTCCTGAACTTCAGCACCACGTTCTGGTGTTCCGATGTGTTCACGAACGGTGATCCTTCTGCATTCGGTGGCAAGCTGAACAACGATACCGGCAACGGGGCTTACCACAACAACGGATCGAACTACCTGCTCTTCGATGCCACGCAGGATTTCATCCTCGTAAGTGTGAAGGTTTATGCCAACGGGGCCGGTTCACGTGACATCGAAGTGATCGATGACAATGGCAACACGGTAGCCTCCGGCACCTTCGCCATACCCGATGGCGAGAGCCGCGTTGACCTGAATTTCCACATTCCCGCAGGCGTGGATCACACCCTGCGTTGCAGCAGCAACAATCCCCAACTCTGGCGCGATGCCATCGGCAGCAACCCTGCTTACCCTTACACACTGGGCACCTTCGGTAGCATCACCCAGAGCAGTGCGGGCAACGGCAACGAGTTGGAGTACTACTACTTCTTCTACGATTGGGAAGTGGCCGACGACGCCGTGACCTGCCCAAGCCCACGTACCGAAGTGGAGGTGGATGTATCGACCGGCATCCTGGACGGCACCGCCGTGCAAGGCCTGAACGTGTGGCCGAACCCGACCGACGCTGTGCTGAACGTCGCTTTTGCCAACGGGACCAGTGAGTTGAGCATCAGCCTGATGGACATCAGTGGCCGTGTGGTGCTCAGCACCCAGGCCGATGCCAAAGCGCTCGGCGCAGGCTTGACCTCGCTGGATCTAGGTGGCTTGTCGGCCGGTACCTACACACTGAACGTTGCCAGCAATGGTGGCCGGAGTGTGCAGCGTATCGTGGTCCGTTGAGCACGAACCGACTTCAAGAGAGAGGGGCCGAGAGGCCCCTCTCCTGTTTTCCACCCATGGGATCGGAACCTCCGGTCCTTCTCGGCCGTTCAAGCCGCAGCAGACCGTTGCGCCATGAAGAACCTCGCCTCCGCTTTTGTGTCAGTGTGCCTCCTCGCCGCCTGCGCGGTTGAAGAGAACCCTGTTGTGCAAACCATCACTCCCGGGTGTGGCAGCGATGGCCACCGCCTGGAAGCGGACCTCGGTGGTGCGGCATTCTGTGCGGAAGGGAGTCTGGTCGCTGTTGCAGGGGAAGGAGCGCTGACCATCAACGGCCTTGCCCTCAATGGCAGCGGCCTCACGTTGCAGATCGACTCGCTTTTCGTTGGTTCGCACGAAAGCAACGAGGCCAACAACAACATCCTGCTCATGGAGCAGGGCCAGAACTATACCGTTGGCCCGGGCGGCGAAGGCACGATCACCATAACCAGCCACGACGCATTATCGAACCTGGTGCATGGCAGCTTCGAAGCTGGTCTCGTCAACGTCGAAAGCGGCGTACTGCGTTCGGTGAGCGGCAGCTTCGAGGTGATCTATACCACGCAGCAGTAAGCGCGATCGCGCCGCTAACTTGCCGCGCCACCGATCCGTCGGGGCGGGCATGTCCAAGATCACAGCTTCCTTTCCCGATGATGCTGCACTGCGCATAGCGGTGATCGGCATCGGTGGTATCGGGTGCGCCGTGCTGCCACGGATGGCGCGCTGGCCGTTGGCGCGCCTCACCCTCATCGATGGCGATCGGGTGGAGGAAGACAACCTCGATCGCCAGGAACTCTATGCGGAGATGGACATCGGTGCGTGGAAGTCCGGGGTTTCCGCCGCGTGGATGCGGCAGATCATTCCCGCAGCTTCCGTTGAACACCATGCCGTGTTCCTTGGTGCCAACAACGCGCGCGAGCTGCTCGCCGAGCATGATGCGGTGATCGAGTGCACCGATGACCTGCATGCCAAACAAGCGATCGACGAAGCATGCGCAGCGCTGGCCATCCCGTTGGTGAGCGGTGGCGTGCACGGCACGCAAGGCCAGGTGATCGCCTTGCACGGCCCTGGTAACGGGCATGCACTCACACGCAAGGCCTTGTTCGCCGGGCGCTCCAGTGGTGAGCAGGACGGATGCGACATGCGCAACGTGCCAATGGGAACACTTGATGCGGTCGCCAGGCGCATGGTATCGCTCACCCGTTCACTCTTGCTGGGCGAAGCCGTGGTGAACGGGAGGATCGAACTGCTCTCCGGTGATCGATGGACGAACATCGATCCGCCAACGAACAACTGAGCCATGGACGGCACGGTCTTCATCCTCTTGATCGCCTTGGTCGCCTGCATGTATGCCATGGTGGGCCACGGTGGAGCCAGCGGCTATCTCGCACTGATGGCGATCGCCGGCGTGGCAACATCTACCATGCGGCCGTCGGCATTGATCCTCAATCTCTGCGTGAGTGCGATCGCCTTCGCCCAGTTCGCGCGCGCGGGTCATTTCAAGTGGAACTTGTTCTGGCCGTTCGCCGTGCTTTCCGTTCCGTGTGCATGGCTGGGTTCGCAGATCGTTCTCGACCCCTTGATCTACAAACGCGTTCTTTCCGTCTGCCTGCTCGTTGCGGTTGCCCGGTTGTTCGGATTTTTCGGTCGGCCAACAACGGCATCCCGTACCGTGCCGTTGGCGTTGGCGCTGGTCATCGGTGCCGCGCTTGGGGTTGTCTCGGGCATGATCGGTATCGGTGGCGGCATCCTGCTCAGTCCCATCATCCTGCTCATGGGTTGGGCGGAGGTGAAGAGCACCGCAGCTGTGTCCGCGCTGTTCATCTTCGTGAACAGCCTGTCGGGACTGATCGGTCTGGCCGGTGACGGTCTGGTACTTGACCCGCACACATGGTGGTGGATCATAGCGGCCGTTGGGGGCGGATCATTGGGCAGTTGGGTGGGAGCGTGGCGCATGCCGGATCCCAGGCTGCGGCAGGCTTTGGGTGTGGTGCTGCTTTTCGCCAGCATCAAGCTTTTCTTCCCATGATCAGTGTGGCGGAGGCGAAACGCATCGTGTTGCAACAAGCGTCGCGCACGCCGTCGGTCTTCCTCTTCAACAGTGAAGCGATCAGCCATTTCCTGGGGGACGACGTGTTCAGCCCGGAGCCCTATCCGCGTTTCGATATGAGCGCGGTGGATGGCTATGCTGTGTGCGGCGATGGCCAGCCATGGGCCATGGTGGGATCGATCGCCGCTGGCGAAGTGCTGGGGCGTGCAATTGAAGACGGTGAGTGCGTGAGGATCTTCACCGGCGCACCGGTGCCAATGGGCGCCGATCGCGTGGTGATGCAGGAACAATGTGTTCGCGACGGCGATCGCATGCGATACGATGGCGTGCTCCCGGTGTCGGGCGCCAACATCCGGCGCAAAGGCGAAAGCGTACGTGAAGGCGAGATGCTGCTTCCGCGTGGTACGCGCATGGATGCAGCGGCTGTGGGCCTGCTCGCCTCCGTTGGGCTGGAGCAGGTGGAAGTGCATGCGAAGCCCTTGGTGAGCATCGTTCGCACCGGCAATGAATTCATCGGGGAGGGAGAGAACACCGGTGGCCGTATCCACAGCAGCAATGAGTGGATGCTTCAGGCCGCACTCATTCCCGAAGGGATCCTGCCCGGCAACGACCCGCTGCTGGCGAACGACAACGCTGCCGATCTCCGGCAAGCGATCCTCGATGCATGTGCCGAAGGCGATGTGGTGGTTACCACCGGCGGTGCGTCGGTAGGCGATCACGACCTGATCAAACCGGTTCTGGAAGAGCTGGGCGCCGTGATCCACTTCCACGGTGTGGCACAGAAGCCTGGCAAGCCGATGTTGTTCGCCACCGTGGAGGGCAAGCCCATCTTCGCCCTGCCCGGCAATCCGCGTGCGGTGCTCGTGCTCTTCTTCGAATACGTGCTGCCCTTCCTCCACGCCATCCAAGGTGCCACGTACCCCGGCCTGACGCACGATGTTCTTCCGCTGACGCACGCTGTTCAGGTGAAAGGTGAACGTGCGGAATTCCGCGCAGCCCGGGTGAGTGCTGGCCACGTAACGCTCTTGGCCGATGAAGGGTCGCATATGCTCCGGTCGATGGTGGGTGCTGGGGCGCTGGCCTACCTGCCGGCCGACAAGCGCAGCTTCGGTATCGGCGATCCGGTGGAAGTCCACTACCTGCCGCGATGAACGACCGACAGTGGACCGGCGTGGTGCTGGCGGGTGGCCAAAGCAGCCGCATGGGTCGCGATAAGGCGCTGATCGAAATGGATGGACGCACGTTGCTGCAACGTACAGTGGATCTCTTGCGACCCCACGTGCGCGAGGTCCTGGTGATCGGCGACCCCGGGAAATACGCACCGGAACATGCCACGGTCGTCCCCGACGACGCACCTGGCAAGGGTCCCTTGGGCGGACTGGTCACGGCACTGAAACGCGCTCGCTATGTGCGGTTGTTGGTGTTGGCTTGTGACCTGCCGAACATCAATGATCGACTGCTCGTGCTGTTGAAGAGCGAACTGCATGGCGATCGCGATGCCGTGGTACCCAATCACAGCGGCTACCTTGAACCGCTCGCTGCCGCCTACCACCGTCACGCCATCGAGGACTTCGATCGCTGCTTGCGCAACGACGTGCTCAAGATGAGCCTTGCCTTGGACCGGATCCGCACGGCCTATACGGACATCGAACCGGGAGAGAAGGGATGGCCTGCGGATCTTTTCAAGAACGTGAACGCCCCGACCGACCTTTGACCCCGATGAAAGTGCTGCTCTTCGGATTGATCGCCGAGAAGGCCAAAACCACTGAGCTCTCGAGCTCGGCTGGATCGGCGCATGCCTTGAAACGCGAACTCGAAGGCAGGATCCCCGACCTGGCCAAGTTCAGCTACGCGCTGGCCATCAACCGCGTGATCGTGCACGATGATCGGGCGCTCACCGGCAACGAGGAGATCGCCCTGTTGCCACCATTCGCCGGAGGATGAGCGAAGCGAAGTCTCACAAGAAGCGCGACATCTTCGTGGAGGGTGCGATCCCCCCCGCCTTCATCTCCGAGAGCATCGCGAAGCACGCCGCGCAAACCAGCATCGGTGGGCATGAGATCTTCCTGGGCCAGGTGCGCGCGGACGCGATCCACGGAAAACAGGTTGAAGCGATCGAATACAGCGCTTACCGCGACATGGCCAACGACCAGATGACCGCGATCCGGGAAGAAGCCTTCTCCCGCTGGCCGGCCATCACCTGCTTGCACGTGCACCATAGCTTGGGGGTGATCAAGTCTGGCGAGCTGTGCTTCATGGTACTGGCCAGTGCGCCGCACAGGCAGGAAGCCCGGGAAGCCGTGGCCTACGTTACCGATGAAGTGAAGGAACGGCTGCCGATATTCGGGAAGGAGATCTTCGTTGAAGGGGGTCATACCTGGAAGGAGAACCGATGATCGACATCACCCACAAACCCACCACCCTGCGCGAAGCGATCGCGGAAGCCACTGTTGTGGTGAGTTCGGCGGAGACGATCGCCGCAGTGAAGGAGAAACGCGTGCCCAAGGGTGATGTATTGGAAGCCGCTCGCGTCGCCGGCTTGTTCGGGGTCAAGCGAACGGCTGAGATGATCCCGGATTGCCACCCGTTGCCGATCGAACACGCGGAACTGACCTTCGATGTGCAGGCTACGGCCATTGTGGTGAGGGTGAAGGTGCGCACCATCTACCGTACCGGTGTTGAAGTGGAAGCGATGCACGGCGCCAGTGTGGCCGCGCTCACCATCTACGATATGCTCAAGCCCATCGACAAGGGTATCAGCATCGAGCGCATCCGGTTGGTGGAGAAGAAGGGCGGCAAGAGCGATTGGAAGGACAGTTTCGACAAAGCGCCACGCGCGGCCGTGCTCGTCATCAGCGATGGCGTGGCGAGCGGGAAGAAGGAGGACAAGGCCGGCGTTGCCATCGTTGAACGATTGAAGAAACTCGGCGTGGAAGTCGCGGCGCAGGCTGTTGTTGAGGATGAACCCGATCGCATCATCATGCAGGTGAAGGCTTGGGCTTTGGATGGGCTCGATCTGGTGCTGACCACCGGGGGTACCGGACTTTCACCACGCGACCATACGCCCGAAGCCATTGCACCGATCCTTGATCGCGAAGTGCCCGGCATCATGGAAGCAGCACGCCGCTACGGCCAGGAGCGAACGCCGTTGGCGATGATGAGCCGTGGTGTTGCCGGGATGATCGACAGGACACTCGTGATCACGTTGCCCGGTTCCACGCGGGGCGCCCAGGAAACGATGGATGCCTTGTTCCCTTTCGTGTTGCATGTGGTCAAGGTGCAGGAACACGCGTTCAGGCACGGGCTCTGATCAGCCCCCAATACTCACCATCGGTCGTGCGCTCAGGTCGTGCAGCACCTGTTCTTCCTTCTCCGGCCTGAATTGCGGAAGTCCACCCAGCATCGCGTGCTTCGCCAGCACGTTCGCTTCGATCAGTGGCGCGATGTCTTCGCCTCTCCGTAACGCCGACAGCAGGTCGGTCTCCTCCCGCGTGAAAAGACAGTTGCGCATTTTCCCTTCCGCGGTGAGGCGCAGGCGATCACAATCACCGCAGAAGGGTTCGGTCACCGTGCTGATGACCGCGAAGGTCCCTGGCCAGCCGGATACCCGATAGGCCTTGGCCGTGCTGTGCGGGTCGTCGTTCAACTTCTCAACGGTATGCACGCTGTTGATGTGGCCGAGCATTTCGGCGTAGGTGTACACACGCTCACGACCCCAATGGTTCCCGGCGAACGGCATGAACTCAATGAAGCGCACATGCACATCGTGATCCCGCGTGAACTCCACGAAGTGCAGGATCTCATCGTCGTTCACACCGCGCATCACCACCATGTTGATCTTCACGCGAAGCCCTTTCTGAAGGGCAAGCAGGATGCTTGCCCGCACTTTATCGAAGCCATCACGCCGTGCGATCTTCTTGAAGCGCTCGGCATCGAACGTGTCCAAGCTGATGTTGATGCTTTTCAAGCCCGAGGCGATCAATCCGTCCAGGTGTCGGTCCAGGGTCATCGCGTTGGTGGTGAGCCCCAACGACACGCCCAACTGCGAAATGTCGCGCACGATGTCCACAGCATCCGGACGAACAAGCGGCTCGCCACCGGTCAGCCGGATCTTGTTGATCCCGTAACGCTCAACGAAGAGTTTGGCGATGATCGCGATCTCTTCGCGCGTCATCAGTTCCTCCCGCCTCAGGAAGTGCTGGTCCTCCGGCATGCAGTAGGTGCACCGCAGGTCGCATTTGTCAACGATGCTGATGCGCAGGCTGCGGTGCACACGCTGGTGTTTGTCGATCAGATCCATCACGACCGCAAGTTACCTTGCCCGTGTTCCTTGCCGGCCCGTTCATTCATGCGCTCGGGCCCGGGCTAACTTCCGCCCATGGTGCGCATTGTGGAAGCCGTTGCTTCCGATGAACTGCTGAAGGCATCGGCTCTGCTGCGTGAATTTCCCGAGCACCAGCGCGAACACTACGCCGCGCACGCACGAACGGTTGAACGCTATTTCGACCCGATCGCATACGAGGATGAGGTGCAACACTTGACCATGAAGTATGGCGCGCCGGACGGGTGCGTGCTGCTGGCGCTCGACCATGACGTAGCGGCTGGCGTAGTGTGTCTGCGCAGGTTCGATGCGGAAGCGTGTGAGATGAAGCGGCTCTACGTGCCCGTGGCGCAACGGAGAAAGGGGATCGCCCAGGCATTGACACTCGCCCTGTTGGACATCGCCCGGCACAAAGGCTATGCACGTATGCTCCTCGATACCGGCGCGTTCATGCCGGAGCCACAAGCCCTCTACCGGAAAATGGGATTCACCTACACGGAGCCGTACTACGATGTACCGGAAGGATTACGGGGCGGTCTCGTGTTCATGCGTATACACCTATGAAGAAGGACCTTGAACGTTGTCCTTGGTGCCTCAAGGACGACATCTACAAGCACTACCACGACACGGTGTGGGGCCGGCCCGAGCGCGACGATCGCAAGCTCTTCGCGAAGCTCTGCCTCGATGGTGCCCAGGCCGGATTGAGCTGGTACACGATCCTTATCCGCACCGAGGGTTATGCGAAGGCCTTCGACGATTGGGACGCGGAGAAGATCGCCCGCTACACGCCGAAGAAGATCGAGAAACTCTTGCTGGACCCCGGCATCATCCGCAACCGGCAAAAGGTGGAGAGCGCGGTGAAGAACGCGAAGGCCTACCTGAAGATCATGGAAGGTGGAACGGGCAGTTTTCGCGACTTCCTCTGGAAGCATGTTGACCACAAGACCATCGTGAACAAGTGGAAGGAGCCGAAGCAGCTACCTGCGAAAACGCCGGTGAGCGATGCCATGAGCAAGGACCTCCAGAAAGCAGGCTTCAGTTTTGTGGGCAGCACCATTGTGTATGCCTTCATGCAAGCCTGTGGAATGGTCGATGATCATTTGATGACCTGTTGGCGGCGCACCGCGCCGTAGGAGCGACGAGATCGTCGCCCCGCCCGCTACATTGCAACATGCGCACCCCCGTAGCGCCCATCGCCATCCAGCGCATCGAGAACGGTGCAGCCACCGGAGCGGACGACCTCCTCGTGACCGAGGAACCGTTAGAGATCCGGCTCGGCCATGGCCCCGAGCATGACCGCAAAGAGGTTCGGTTGAGCGTTACAATGCGCACACCGGGTAACGATGAGGAGTTGGCGCTGGGCTTTCTCTTCACCGAAGGCATCATCACCGAAGCCGCAGAGGTGTTGCGTGTGGCGTATTGCGAGAATGTGAAGTCGGAGGAGTTGGGCAACGTGGTGCGCGCGGAACTCCACCCGTCCATCGACCTCGATCCTGCGAAGTGGCAGCGGAACTTCTACACCAGCAGCAGTTGCGGGGTGTGCGGAAAGTCGAGCATCGATGCAGTACGCACCCAATGCTCCGTTCCACTGGCAGCGGCCCCTCGGTTGGATCACACACTGATCACCTCCCTGCCCGAGCGCATGCGCGCAGCACAAACCGTGTTCAAGCATACCGGTGGCATCCATGCCGCAGCGCTGTTCAATGCGAAGGGCGAGCTGCTCATCCTACGCGAGGATGTTGGCCGCCACAATGCAGTGGACAAGGTCATAGGTGCAGCGCTCAACAGCGACCTGTCAATGGATAACTGCCTACTTCTGGTGAGCGGCCGGGCCGGTTTCGAATTGGTGCAGAAATGCGTGATGGCCGGCATACCGGCCATGGCCGCGGTCGGGGCCCCCAGTTCCCTGGCGGTTCAACTGGCGCGCGACAGCGGCTTGCTGCTCATCGGCTTTTTGCGCGGCGAACGGTTCAATGTGTATGCTGGCGACCTTTAGCGGCATGAATGCGAACAACGAACGCATTGCAGAGCTCACGCGGGAGCGGATCGCCATCGTGCCCTACGATGAAGGCTGGCCCAAGCGCTTCGCCGAGGTGGAAATGAAACTCACGCGCTCGCTGCCCCCGGATCTCTTCACCCGCATCGCGCACATCGGCAGCACAGCTGTTCCGGGGCTCAGCGCCAAACCCATCATCGATGTGCAGGTGGAAGTGACGAGCCTTGAGCGCGTGCGCCGCGAAGCAGTGCCCGTGATGAAGGACCTCGGATACGAATACATCTGGCGGCCCACCATGGGCGAGCAAGCACCCTTCTACGCGTGGTTCATCGGACGCGATGCGAAAGGAGAGCGCACCGAACATGTACACATGGTGGAACCGGATCAGGTCTCGTTCGATAGGTTGCTCTTCCGCGATTTCCTGCGTGAACATCCGGAGGAAGCCCATCGGTATGAAGCACTGAAACGCGCGCTCCATGCGGAGCACGCGAACGACCGCGCCGCCTACACCTCCGGAAAAACTCCGTACATCGCCTCCATCGTTGCACGAGCCAAGACCCAAGGATCATGAAACACCTGATCACCTTATCACTCTTCTACGTTCTTTCCCTCAGCCTCCACGGCCAGAAGACCTTCGATGTCACCATCGCTGATAGCACGTACCACATGAAGCAGTACTGGTTCGTACTGTACACGAAGGGTGATTCGGCTGCGCTGGATAGCGCCACCTCGGCCGCAACGCTGAAGGCCCATTTGGAACACCAGGAGATGCAGGGGAAGAAGGGCCTCATCGTCATGGCGGGCCCCTTCGGCGATCGGAGCAATTGGCGCGGACTGTTGCTGTACGACTGCAAGACCGAGGATGAGGTGGAAGGCTACCTCAAGTCCGACCCCTTCGTGAAGGCGGGTCAGTTGAAGTACGAGATACACCCGTGGTTCGGTGCTGTGGGGACGCGGTTGAAGTGAGCTGCACATTGGGCGCAGCGGCTCTCCCGCTGCCAACACCGGTCCGTTGACCACCGGCATCCCCGGCCCATGGCCGCCTTTTCCGGCGTCTATCTTCGCCCGCCATCATAGAAGAAGGACAGAGAAGCCATGGGCTGCGATAGTTGCGGGAACAACAAGACGGGTAAACCCAACGGGTGCAAGAGCAACGGCTATTGCACAACGAGCGGGTGCAACAAACTGGATGTGTTCGATTGGTTGAGCGGCGTGCCCTTGGCCGCTGGCCAGCAGGTGTTCGATGCGGTGGAGGTGCGTTTCAAGAACACGCGCAAGAACTACTACCGCGTACCACCCGGCATCGGCGTGAACCCCGGCGACCTGGTGACCGTGGAGGCATCACCCGGCCACGATGTGGGCATGGTGAGCCTTACCGGCGAGCTGGTGCGTTTGCAGATGCAACGCAAAGGCGTTGGCGCCGACACCTTCGAACTGAAGAAGGTGTTGCGCAAGAGCACGCAGGAGGATATCGACAAGTGGCATAGCGCCAGGAAGTTGGAGGATGATACCATGTTCGCCAGTCGCCGCATCGTGCAGGAGGCGAAGCTGGACATGAAGGTGAGCGATGTGGAGTACCAGGGCGATGGCAGCAAGGCCACGTTCTATTACACGAGCGAGGACCGCATCGATTTCCGCGACCTGCTGCGCAACATGGGCCAGAAGTTCGGTGTGCGCATCGACATGAAACAGGTCGGTACGCGGCAGGAGGCCGGCCGCATCGGTGGCATCGGTAGCTGCGGTCGCGAACTTTGCTGCAGCACCTGGCTCACTGACTTCCGCAGCGTTACTACCAGTGCTGCGCGCTACCAACAACTGGCGTTGAACCAGAGCAAGCTGGCCGGCCAATGCGGCAAGTTGAAGTGCTGCCTGAACTACGAACTGGACATGTACCTGGAAGCCGTGAAGAGCTACCCCAGCATGAACGCCAAGTTGAAGACGCAGCAGGGCACCGGCTACCACATGAAGACGGACATCTTCCAAGGCAAGATGTTCTACCTGATCAAGAACCCCGGCAGCACACCGGCCATGATCGGACTGAAGA
>JBATMK010000277.1:0-2987 GCA_049289815.1 Flavobacteriales bacterium | reverse complement strand
GTGGAGATCGGTGAGCACCGGCCGTATGCCGAAGTGCACATCGGGCCGCACGATGGCGGCTGCCTTGGCGCCGGCCTTGCGGCTCCGTTCCAGGATCGGCGGCACCGCGGGCGGCAACTCCACGCGTGCGCAACGCAGGCCGATGTTCAGGAGCCGCTCCGGTACAGCGCCGATGCCGAACGTGCTGGTGGCTTTGTTGGTCGGATAGCGCCCCCAGCCGTCGAACTGGTAGCGGCCTTCGAGTAATCCGTAGGATGGCATGTGGTGGGGGTTGGTGGCGAGGAAGATAGCGGCCCCCGGAGGAAATACCCGATCCACGGTATTTCGCCGCTCGTGTCTGCTACGCAGCTTTGACGCGTGCATGTAGCCCCGGATCGTTGGGCAGGTGCAACGAACCCCCAACACTGCTGACCATGAGCCTTACAACGACCCTGCCCGCTGGCCTCTTCCTTCTGTTCCTCACAGGGTGCAAGCCCACAGCGCCGAAGAAGGATGATCCGTCACCGGTGCATGCCGTGGATCATATCGGCGGGCCGGAAACCGCCGCCGCATGGTATGAACCGATGGTTGCAATTGACGGTCATCATAAGGTCCATATGCTCGGCGAATTCAGTGGTACCCTGGCCTGGGGCACCACTGGCCTGGATGGCGGCAGCGGGAACGATGTGTACCTGGCCACGCTCGATGAGAATGCGGTGTTGGAGCGGATCCACATGATCGACTGCACGGGGCTAGCGGACGGGGCGGCGGTAGCGGTCGACAAGAACGACAACATCTACATCCTGGTGTACCACAACGCTCCCTGCCTGGTGGATGGCAATGAGGTCGGATCCACCGCTGGAAGCGATGGGGAATCCTTCATCGCCTCGTTCGCCCCGGATGGCACGTTCCGGTGGCTCAACAGGTTCGAATCGCCAACGGAAGTGATCATGGCCGACCTGGATGTGAATGCCGATGGCCAGGTGGTATGCGTGGGCAGGTATTCCGGATCCGTGATCTTCGGTTCCACCGATGGGGCTCCGGTCACCCGGTCCTCGCCATTGCGTAATAACGTTGTTGTTGCGGTGTACGACGAGAGCGGCGCACTGCTGCGGGTGAATGAGTACGGCAATGTCAACAGTCCTGATCTGAACGTCGATACGGATCCCCACAACAATATCCTGATCGCCGGAAGTTTCAGCAACACCCTGTCGTTCGGTGCGCTCGAGGTCAGTGCCGCGCCAGCCGCCATGGCCGGGAGCTTTTTCGCGGCCAAGCTCAGCCCCACCGGTGTTCCGTTGTGGCTCAAGTCCAACAACGGCGATGGAATATCGCTGGCTCGTGATGCCTGCTTCGATCTGGACAGCAATTGCTGCATCCTGGGGGAATACGGCGGTACCCTTCGTGTGGAATCCATGGAAGCCACGGCGCGAGGCGTCGATGTTTTCCTCTTGAAGTACAAACCTTCAGGATCCCTGGACGGCTTGTTCAACATGGGAAGCAGCGAGCGGGATAACGGGACCAGCGTGTGCGTGGGCGTCAACAACCAACTGCTGATCACCGGCGACTACGGAGGCACCGTGGGGTTCAGCGGCTCCGCGCTCACCTATCCCGTGCATGGGCGAAGTGATCTTTTCATCCTCAACCTCAACCCGGCGTTCGGCATCAACTGGTTCGCTCATTCCGATGACGTGAACCAGCAGACCGGTTACGCCATTGCAGCCGATGCCGACGCCATTGCGGTAGTCGGGGCAACGAGGGGCGCCATCCGTTTCGGCTCTACCACGTTCAGTCCTGCGGGTAACCCCGCCTATTTCCTGGCCGTTACCGGATACTGACCTGAAGTTGTGATCCTCCTGCAGGGCGGGGTCAAGACCGCTCACGAACGCTTCGCACTCCTCTGGCGCATCGCACCCGCAGGATCTGTCATGGTGACCCTTCGACGGGCTCAGGGTGACAGCAGGATCTGTCACAGTGAGCCCGTCACATTTTGTCATGGTGAGTCCGTCGCACATTGTCAGGGTGACCCTTCGACGGGCTCACCGTGACAGAGTTGGTGTTGCGGTGCGACCCTTCGACTTTGCTCAGGGCAGGCTTGCTCACCGTGACAGCTTTCCATTCCCAGCACGGTCCACCTCCGGCGGGATCGTAAGCGATCCCCGGCACCCAAAAAATACCCAGTGGCGGGTATTGTGGGAGTGGGATGGACTTCTTCCCTTGGCATCATCCAAACCCCCACTGTCCATGAAGCATTCCTTGACCGACAGGATGAAGGCCATCGCCTTGTCCGCCTTGGCCGCGGTGCCGCTCTTCGTGCTGGCACCCATCGGTGTCCAAGCGCAGGCGAGCATTTCCATTGATGGCGATCCGTGCGGCCCGCACGGCAACGCAAAGGAGAACAGCAAGGAATGGCAGCAGAACGTGTTCAAGAACCGCTGGGAATCGCCGACCCAGGTAACGGAGCTCGATATCAATGATCTCGTGGACGGCTCCGCCACAAAGGAGAAGTACACCAATGCCATGGCCGTGGAACTGGTGGGCTATGTGGAATCGGTGACCTGGGGCAGCAAGGAGACGTGCAACTGCCAGACCGGGAAAAGCCTTTTCCAGGACACGCACATGGAGATCACCCCGAGCAGCAGCCAGACCGGACCGCAGTTCCGCGTCTCGGTGGAGGTGACGCCACGGCTGCGCCAGATCATGGACCGCCAGTACGGCGAGGACTGGACATCGCCCACGCTGAAGCGTGAATACCTGCACCACATGGTGCGCGTGCAGGGTTGGATGTTCTACGACAACAGCCATGAGAACGTGGACTTCGCCAACGACCCGCAGGATGTGAAAGGCGACAACCGGCGCGCCACCAGTTGGGAGATCCATCCGGTCACCTACCTGGAGGTCATGGACGAAGAATTCGCCGATGGCGACGGTGGTGGCGACGACGACGACGACGGCATCGGCACCAGCGGTTCCGTCACCTATCCTCCTTCACCTGCCCACATCCAACC
>JBATMK010000276.1:0-1922 GCA_049289815.1 Flavobacteriales bacterium | reverse complement strand
AGGTGAAGGCCTGCGAGAGCGTGGGATTCCGCAGCACCCTGATCCGCTTGCCAGGTACCACTTCCGAAGAGGAACTGCTGGATCGTGTGAGGCAGTTGAACCAGGACAAGGAACTCGACGGGTTCATCGTGCAGCTGCCCTTGCCGTCGCACATCGATCCGGAGAAAGTCACACTGGCGATCGCACCGGACAAGGATGTGGACGGCTTCCACCCGGAAAATCTTGGTCGCATGGTGCTCGGGCTGCCGTGCTTCCTGCCCGCAACTCCGAGTGGCATCATCGAGCTGCTGCGTCATTACAACATCGAAACTGCGGGCAAGCATGCCGTGGTCGTGGGCCGCAGTCACATCGTGGGCACACCCATGAGCATCCTGCTCAGCCGCAACACCTACCCGGGCAATTGCACCGTTACCCTGACGCATAGCCGCACGAAGGATCTTACTTCCATCACGCGGCAGGCGGACATTCTTGTTGCGGCCGTCGGCAAACCGGAAATGATCACCGCCGAGATGGTGAAGGAAGGTGCCGTCGTGGTGGACGTTGGCATCCATCGCATCCCTGATCCAACGAAGAAGAGCGGCTACCGCTTGGTGGGCGATGTGAAGTTCGATGAGGTGGCGCCCAAGTGTTCGTGGATCGCCCCCGTCCCTGGTGGCGTAGGACCCATGACCATCACGAGCCTGCTGCTGAACACATTGAAGGCCGGTGGCCGGTAGCGGCGTTTACTTTCACCGCGGATCCCATGGCTTCCCGCATCCGAACGCTTCGGTACGCCTGTGCACTGCTGTGCTTCACCATTTGTGGTGCTGACCTGTTCTCCCAATGGACGTTCCGCGGTGACAGCACTTGCACATGGGAGCAAGCGATCGCACGCTACACGGAGTTGGATGTACGACATCGAGGCGCAAGCCTGATCGAACTTGGCAAGGACGACAACGGGCTGCCCATCCATCTCTTCGTGATCTCCGATGGCAGCGGGTTCACACCGGACAGCATCCGCGCTGCCGGTAAGAACATCCTCTTCATCAACAACGGCATCCATCCAGGTGAGCCCGATGGTGTGGATGCCAGCCTGTTGCTGGCCCAGGCCCTGCTGGAAAGCGACCAGTACATGGGGCTGTTGGCGAAGACAGCCGTGTGCATCGTGCCGATGTATAACGTTAGCGGTGCATTGCAACGGGGCTGTTGCAGCCGTGCCAACCAGAACGGACCAGCGGAGTATGGCTTCCGTGCCAACGCACGCAATCTCGATCTGAACCGTGACATGGTGAAGCTCGACACGCGCAATGCGGAAACACTTGTTGCCGCGCTCCGTCGCTGGGATCCGGATCTGTTCATCGATACCCATACGACCGATGGTGCCGATCACCGCTACACCATGAACCTGCTGTTGACACAGGACGATAAGCTGGAAGAACCGCTGAAGAGCTTCGCGCAGCAGGTGCTGGTGCCCGGTCTGTACAATTGGATGGACCGGAAGGAGATCCTGATGGGTCCGTATTACGAAGGCGTGAATGAAGTTCCCGACAGCGGAATGGTCGGCTTCAACGACAGTCCGCGTTACAGCACGGGTTACACGGGCTTGTTCCAGTGCATCGGTTTCATGAGCGAGGCCCACATGCTGAAGCCCTTCGCCGATCGTGTGAATGCCACCTTCCAATTGCAACTCGCCGCGTTGGCTGTCATGAACGAGAACGCCGATGCGCTTCGCGATGCCCGCGCCAAGGCCAAGACCCTCGCTGCCAACCCGGGCAAATTCGCGGTCGCGTGGGAGTTGGACACCGTGTACCGTGAGGAGATCCTCTTTCATGGTTATGCAGCGGGCTACAAGCCGAGCGCAGTGAGCAGCTTGCCGCGCTTGTACTTCGATCACAATGCACCGCGCGATGTGATGGTGCGCTGGCAGGACAAATACCTTCCAT
>JBATMK010000275.1:0-8918 GCA_049289815.1 Flavobacteriales bacterium | reverse complement strand
AAGCGGGAGTAGCTCAGTTGGTAGAGCATCAGCTTCCCAAGCTGAGGGTCGCGGGTTCGAATCCCGTTTCCCGCTCGTGGAAGGAGGTCCCCGGACCTCCTTCGTCTTTTCATGGGATCCGTGGTCCCATCAACGCGGTTGTGTTGACGATAGGGTCGGCATGCGGCACTGCGCGGTAGCAGTGCCCGGCATATTTGCCCGCAGCATGGCGAAAGTTGGTAAGCGGTCCTTGAGCAACACAGGTGTAGTGCGGGTTGCAGAATTGTTCGCCGGTGTCGGTGGGTTCAGGCTGGGCCTTGAAGCGGCGAACAGGAAGGGGAGGGGCCCACAATACCGCGTGGTATGGAGCAATCAATGGGAACCCAGCACCAAAACCCAACATGCCTCATTGATCTACGAAGCCCGCTTCGGCAAAGCCGGCCACAGTTCAAAGGACATCGCAACAGTAGGAGTGGACGAGATCCCCGTTCACGATCTGTTGGTCGGCGGCTTCCCATGTCAGGATTATTCCGTTGCCAGCACATTGAAGGCTTCGAAAGGATTGCTGGGCAAAAAAGGTGTGCTCTGGTGGCAGATCCATCGCATCCTGAGCGCTAGCGCACAACCACCGCCGTATTTGCTGCTGGAGAACGTGGACCGCTTGCTCGGTTCGCCTGCCACCCAGCGGGGACGGGATATGGCCATCATGCTCCGCAGCTTGAGCGATCTGGGCTACGCCGTGGAGTGGCGCGTGGTGAACGCCGCTGAATACGGCATGCCCCAGCGGCGCAAACGCACCTTCATCCTTGGTGTTCACCGAACGGCGCCGTTGTATGCGCGCTATCGCGACCTCATCTCTTCGCCATCGTTTTCCGGTGGGTTGCTGCAGGATGCATTCCCGATCACCGCGCATGTTTCCCCTGAGAAGCTGTTCCGTTTGGAGAAGCGCATCGCGGCACTGAGTTCCGGATTCAACAAGGAGGGCCGTAAGAGCCCCTTCGCCAATTGCGGTGTGATGTGCGAAGGAACTGTGCGCACCGCGCGGGTGGAAGCGCGCTACACCGGTCATCGTATCATGTTGGGGGACCTGTTGCGGCCCAGCGCCAATGTGCCGAAGGAATTCTTCATTGCCAAGGCTGAACTACCCAAGTGGCGCAAACTGAAGAACGCTAAACGGGAGAAGAGGACCTCACGGAGTACCGGCCATTCGTATTTCTACACCGAAGGCAGCATGTCCTTCCCCGATGCGCTGGATCGTCCCGGCCGAACGATCGTCACCGGTGAAGGTGGGCCAAGCCCGAGCCGGTTCAAGCATGTTGTACTTACACCCGAAGGAAAGTACCGGCGCCTTCTTCCGGAGGAGTTGGAGTTGTTGAACATGTTCCCGCCGGGCCATACCGCCGGCGTGGATGACGCGCGACGCGCCTTTTTCATGGGCAACGCACTGGTGACCGGGGTGGTGGAGCGGATCGCACGGCAACTGGCGGCCGCTCTTGCATAGGGCCAGGGCTACCTTCGGCACCCGATGCCAGGAACCGGACGAAGTGTATTGCTCCTTGCCGCTTTCGGCGCCAGCAGTATCTGTGCATACGCGCAGGAATGTTGCGCACAGGCGTCAACCACTCCCTTCGCAACGTTGGCCGCGAATGAAGTCTTCCGCAACACACATATGGAACCACGGGCATACCAAGGCGGAACGATAGCAGGGGAGTGGGTGTTGATCCCCATGGCCGATGGATCGCAAACGAAGGCATGGCTCGTTCCGGCGAGGTCAGCAAGTGCCCGTTGGCTCTTCGTGTTCCACGAGTGGTGGGGTCTGAACGACTTTATCCGTGCAGAAGGCGCCCGGCTGGCGGGTGAACTGGATAGCACCACTGTCCTGTGTCTGGACATGTACAGTGGAAAAACCAGCACCGATCGCAACGGTGCCGCCGCCCTGATGGGCGGCATGACGAAGGAACACGCGCGAGCTGTTGTTGCAGCGGCCATCGCTTATGTTGGACCGGAGGCTCGGGTGGCCACGATCGGTTGGTGCATGGGTGGAGGGCTGTCGCTGCAGGCATCCATGGCACTGGCGCAACAAGGTGTTGGTTGCGTGTTGTATTACGGCATGCCGGAAGAGGACCCGGTGAAATTGGCCGCCTTGAACGCGCCTGTCCTTGGCATCTTCGCAGAAGAAGACGCAACGATCAATGCCGACGTGGTGAACCGCTTCGCGAAGAACATGGCCAAGGCCAACAGGCAGCTGACGGTGGAGACCTACAAGGCCGACCATGCCTTCGCCAACCCGAGCAATCCGCACCACGATGTGAAGGCAACCCGCGACGCCAACGCAAAAACCCTGGCTTTCCTGAAACGCGTGCTCACTCCTTCCGATCGCTGATCATGGCGGACGAACGAACAGAGACCGCTGTATTCGGTGCCGGATGCTTTTGGTGCGTTGAAGCCATTTTCGCGGAGCTGGAAGGCGTGATATCCGTGACCTCGGGCTTCTGCAACGGACGCACCCAGAACCCGACATACAAGGAGGTGTGCAGCGGAACCACCGGCCACAACGAGGTGGCGCGGGTCGTCTATGACCCGGCGGTGATCACCTACGACGAACTGCTGGAGGTGTTCTGGGAAACGCACGATCCCACCACGAAGAACCGCCAGGGCAATGATGTCGGGGATCA
This sequence comes from Flavobacteriales bacterium, assembly GCA_049289815.1. Taxonomy (GTDB): domain Bacteria; phylum Bacteroidota; class Bacteroidia; order Flavobacteriales_F; family PHOS-HE28; genus PHOS-HE28. The sequence goes on along the minus strand of JBATMK010000275.1, from coordinate 6,264 downwards.
GTACAGGTCGGGCGTGTACTACCTCAGCGAACAACAGCGCGAGCGCGCCGAGTACTGGAAGGCCGAACTCGACAAGAGCGGGGCCTTTTCGGCACCCATCGTCACCGAGATCATGCCCCTCGACGTGTTTTATCCCGCTGAAGACTATCACCAGCAATATTTCGCCCAGAACCCGCAGCAGGGTTACTGCCAGTACGTGATCTGGCCCAAGCTCGAGAAGTTCCGGAAGGTCTTCGGCACGAAATTGAAGGGCTGAGGCAAAGACGGCACTCCCTTACATTGCCCATCCTCCGCAATACCCCCACGGAAATGAAGTATGCATTGATGCTCGCAGGTCTTGTTGTCAGCACGTTCAGCAACCAAGCGCGCGCGCAAGGCGTCGAACTGGTGCCCAACGGCGGCTTTGAAACCATCAGCGCGGAAGCCCGCACTTGGGACCAAGTGCACTTGGCTGAAGGATGGGACAATGCAACCTTGGGCATGAGCGAACTCTTCAGCAAAAGTGCCCCGGCAAAAACGGTCGGCATACCTGACAACGAATACGGCTCGTGCTATCCGTTCGAAGGTGAGCACCTTGCCGGCTTCCACGCCTGGAAGGACGACGTGCGCTTCGATTGGGGCAGCTCCGATCCCGAAGAACTCTTCAAGCCGGGGTGGAACCTGTATGCCGAGTACATGCAGTACGAATTGAAACAGGCCCTGTTCGAGGGCCGCACCTACGAAGTGGTCTTCCACATCCGTCTCTCCAACAACAGCGATAGGGCCGTGAGCGGGATCGGTGCCTACTTCGGCCCGGAGAAGTTGAAGTACTACCACCGGCACTACCTGGCTGAGAAGCCCGTGGTGTACACGGAAACCATCACCAAGGACAAGGAGAATTGGACGGAGGTACGCGGGACTTTCGTTGCCGATGGCGGCGAAAGCTGGTTGTGCATCGGCACTTTCCCTCACGCCGGCATGGACCAGGTCAAGATCATCGAGGGCCTGGACAACAAGTACGCGTACTACTACATCGATGGCATCAGCGTGAAGGAGGTGCCTGCGGAGAAATAAGATTTCGGGGAGAAAGGTGACGAGTTCGGTGCGCGTGCGTCGCAAGAGCCGAACCAAACCTTTCCCCTATGTCGGTCACACGGATCTTTACTTCCACACTCTCTTTGGCCGGTCTCGTTGGCCTTCAACAAGCGGCAGCCCAGAACATGGTCATGAACGGCGGATTCGAGGATCTTTCCTCGTCCGTCACTACATGGGACCAGCTCAGCCACGCCACCGGATGGAGCAATGCCAACGCCGGTAGTTGCGATGTCTTCCAGAAAGACTGCAAGGACAAAAGCGTTGCGATCCCCGATAACGAGCTCGGCAGCGCCGCACCCATCGCCGGCGAACATTATGCGGGTTTCGTTGCCTACAAGGACGACCAAAAGCACAATTGGAAACGAACCATGTTGGGTTCCACTGACCATGAGCGATGGATCCCTGCGTACCAGGAATACAGCGAGTACATGCAGATGGAATTGGCCGCTCCCTTGGAGGCAGGCAAGGAGTATGATATCAGTGTGCGGGTGAGCCTTGGGGATGAAAGTGACCGTGCCGTGAGCGCCTTGGGTGCATACGCTTCGCCGGTCCGATTGGCTTTCCATCACCGGCACTACCTGGATGTGAAACCGCAGGTTTGGAGCAAGGAAGTGGTGAAGAACAAACAGGATTGGACCGAGATCAAGGGCACCTTCAAAGCCGATGGCGGTGAACGGTTCATTGTGATCGGTGCCTTTCCCGCGGCAGGGATGGACAAAGTACCCGTGATAGATGGGGGCGACAGCCAGCGCGCGTACTACTTTGTGGATGATGTCAGCCTGGTGGTGCATCCCGAACCCGATACCGATGGGGATGGGGTGATCGACAAGGAGGACAAGTGCATCAATGTCGCTGGCCTTGCCACTTTGGGTGGATGCCCCGACAAAGACGCCGATGGCATTGCCGATAATATGGATGCGTGCCCGGACAAAGCCGGCCCGGCCGATAAACAGGGCTGCCCCGACTCGGACGGCGATGGCATCACCGACAATATTGATCAGTGCCCCATGCAGAAAGGAGTTGCCAGCATGAAGGGTTGCCCGGAGATCAATGAAGCGACGAAGAAACTCTTCGCAAAAGCACTCACCGGTATCAAATTCGACACCGGGAAGAGCACAATCAAACCCGTGAGCTTCGGTATCCTCAACGATGTGGTGAAGGTGATGCAGGACAACCCGAACTACGACCTGGAGATCCACGGCCACACCGATGACCAGGGCGATGACGCCAAGAACTTGAAGCTGAGCGACGATCGCGCCGGGGCCGTGCGGGCCTATCTCACCGGAAAGGGTGTCGGGGCTGGGCGCCTACGCTCGGAAGGTCACGGTGAAACGATCCCCGTTGCCGACAACAAGACCGCCGCAGGCCGCGCGACCAACCGCCGAGTCGAGTTCAAGGTGAGTTTCTGGGAATGATCCGGGTTTGATCGAACTGGAAGGGGAGGGCTCAGGTCCTCCCTTCCATTTTTTGGGCCCCGCAACGATCCGGTCGCAGATTGCCTTCTCTTTGCGGTCCCAACGAATGGATGGACCAGATGATCGCCAAGGGCACCAAGTTGTACAGCATTCTCCGCTTCAAGTGCCCACACTGCCACGAGGGCGAGTTCTTCGTGGACCGCAACCCTTACAACATCAGGCGCGCCGGTGACATCCTACCCTCGTGCCCGGTGTGCAAGCGTTCGTTCAGCCGGGAACCGGGATTCTATTATGGTGGCATGTACATCTCCTATGGCCTTTCGGTCGCTCTGTTCGTGGCCATATGGTTGGGCATGTCGATGATTTGGCCAGGCATTTCGCTGGTAGCCATCGTAAGCGTCATCGCCGTGGCGCTTGTTCTGGTAGCACCATGGTTCTATGCCACCAGCAAGATCGCTTGGGCCAACCTCTTCTTCAAATACCAAGGGCCGGTCCCTTGATCTATTGGGGCTGGAGCGGACCGGGTTCCTCTTCAGCACCCTCCACGTAATCCTGTGCGAACAGGATGTACTGGTACGGGAGAATATTGCCCCTGGCCCCCATATCGCTGTATTCGAATTCCCCCAACTCATCCATCATCTGTGGATGGTTGATGCGTTGCTCGACCGGAGGGCCATAAGGGGTATCCGCGACAACGAAATCAATGATGTACACGGTGCGGGGCATACGTGTTGACGCGCGCACCTTGCCAAAGAAGGAGCGGCGGTCCTGGATCGTGGTATACCGGTTGAAGATGAAAGTGAGGTCTACCTCTTCCGCCCTCAGCCCGGGTTCACCCGGGGTGGTTTGGCGTATCTCCAGCTTATCGTCCGTGATCCCCAACGCCTTCTTCTTTTCCTGCATGATCGCGACGTTGGCAGGGTCGGTGTCAATGGCGATCACCTTGCCAGCACCGGCCTGCACCATGTTGAAGGCCATGTAACCGTCACCAGCGAACAGGTCGGCAACTACTTTGCCCTGTAGGCCACCCATGCTGGAGAACAGCAATTGGGGGCGCTGCCAGTTATCCCTCGGGTCCACTGCAGCGGCCGCGGTCGCATTGGCAGCACCATTGCCGGCACCAGTGGTGGTCACAGGTCCATTGGTTGGATCGTTGCAGGCACTCAAGCCGGTGATCAGCGCTAAAACGATGGCTGGGGTCGAAGTCTTCATGGGGCACATCCGGAACACGATGGTTTGCTTGGAGCGGGGCCAAAATAACGATGTTGGTGCTGCTCCTCCTCAGAGCACCGGACAACCGGCAGGACAATGGACTTGCCTCTAAATTCGCCCGCCCTCGGCCCGATCGCGTGATCGCGCACCTGGGGTCAACCAATGGCCACGATCGACGAGGAGATCAAGAGCACGTTCGAAAGCGAACAGCACAAGGCCATCCTGAACGTGATGTTCACGGCCAACTGGCTGAAGGCACGGCACAACGGACTGCTCGCCCCGTTCGCGCTCAGCGTTCAGCAATTCAATATCCTGCGCATACTGCGGGGTGCGAAGGGGGAGAAGGTGAACATGCAGTGTGTGAAAGAACGCATGATCGACCGGGCACCGAACGCCACTCGGCTGGCCGATAAACTCATTGCCAAGGGACTGGTGCTCCGCGAACGATGTGATGAGGACAGGCGGGTGGTATACGTGCGCATCAGTCGCGCAGGGCTCGACCTGTTGGAACAGTTGGATGTGGCCGTGCGCAGTGACATGTCGCAGTTGTACGATGGGCTCAGTTCAACACAAGCTGCGTTGATCAATGGGGCCCTCGACAATTTGAGGGAAGTGGATAGTGCTATCCCCAAATGAAAACCCGGCGGTATGCGCCGGGTTCCCATGATCCGTTCCTGAAGATCAACTGCCGGTGCCACCGTCAGAGGCAGGGGGCAATTCCTTCATGTCGCCGGTGTCCCCCTTGCCGATCTTCTTCTTGCCCTTGGTCACCTTGATCACCACGTCGGTCTTCTCCTTGTTCAGGCCCACGCTGATCTTGTCTCCTTCTTCAACATGCTGCGTAACGATCTCCTCGGCCATGGTGTCCTCCACATACTTCTGGATGGCACGTTTCAATGGGCGGGCACCGAATCGTTCATCGTAGCCCTTCTCCGCTAGGAAGTCCTTCGCTTCATCGGTCAGTTTCAGGTCGTAACCGAGTTCACCGATACGCTTGTACAGGTGGCCCAACTCAATGTCGATGATCTTGTGGATGTCCTCCCGTTTGAGGTTGTTGAAGATCACGATGTCGTCGATACGGTTCAGGAACTCCGGGGCGAAGGCTTTCTTCAACGCCTTCTCGATCACGCTGCGGTTGTTCTCCTCGGTCTGATTATCGCGAGCAGCGGTGCCGAAGCCTACGCCCTTGCCGAAGTCCGACAGGTCGCGGGCACCGATGTTGCTCGTCATGATGATGATCGAGTTCTTGAAGTCGATGCGACGGCCGAGGCTGTCGGTCATCTGGCCATCGTCAAGCGCTTGCAGCAGCAGGTTGAAAACGTCGGGGTGGGCCTTCTCGATCTCGTCCAACAGGATGATCGCATAGGGACGACGGCGCACCTTCTCCGTGAGTTGACCACCTTCTTCGTAACCCACGTAGCCCGGAGGCGCACCGATCAAACGGCTCACGGAGAACTTCTCCATGTACTCGCTCATGTCGATACGGATCAACGCGTCGTCGGTATCGAAGAGGAAGCGTGCAAGTTCTTTGGCCAACTGCGTTTTGCCCACGCCTGTCGGGCCGAGGAAAATGAACGAACCGATAGGGCGGTTGGGGTCCTTCAGCCCGGCGCGGTTCCGTTGGATGGCTTTCACCACCTTCTTCACCGCATCCTCCTGGCCGATCACGCGGCCCTGCATCTCCTCCTTCATCCGCTGCAGCTTGCCGCTTTCCTTCTCAGCGATGCGTGTGACCGGAATGCCGCTCATCATGGCCACCACTTCGGCCACGTTGCTCTCGGTTACCGTGGTGCGATGGCTCCTGCTTTCTTCCTCCCAAGCCTTTTTCGCCCGTTCCAGTTCCTCCTGTAGCAGGCGCTCCTTATCTCGCAACTTGGCTGCTTCCTCATAGCGTTGGCTACGCACCACCTTGTTCTTCTCCTCCTTCACTTCCTCAATGCGGCCTTCCACATCGAGTATCGTCTTGGGCACTACGATGTTGCTGATGTGAACACGGCTGCCTGCCTCATCAAGTGCGTCGATCGCTTTGTCGGGCAGGTGCCTGTCGGTGATGTAGCGGTTGGTGAGCTTCACGCAAGCGTTGATCGCTTCGGGCGTGTAGTTCACGTTGTGGTGATCCTCGTACTTCTCCTTGATGTTGGTAAGGATCTGGATCGTCTCTTCAACGCTGGTCGGCTCCACGATCACCTTCTGGAAGCGACGCTCGAGGGCGCCGTCCTTCTCGATGTACTGGCGGTACTCGTCCAAGGTGGTGGCCCCGATGCATTGGATCTCACCACGCGCCAACGCTGGTTTGAACATGTTGCTGGCGTCCAAACTTCCGCTGGCACCACCTGCCCCAACGATCGTGTGGATCTCATCGATGAAGAGGATCACATCGGGACTGTTCTCCAATTCGTTCATCACCGCCTTCATCCGCTCTTCGAACTGGCCGCGGTACTTGGTACCGGCGACCAGGCTGGCGATGTCCAACGCCACGATCCGCTTACCGAAAAGCACACGGCTCACTTTGCGCTGTATGATGCGCAGGGCGAGGCCTTCGGCGATGGCGCTCTTGCCAACG
>JBATMK010000274.1:0-22148 GCA_049289815.1 Flavobacteriales bacterium | reverse complement strand
ACTCTTGCGCGACGAGGATGCCGGAAAGCACTGATCACCTAACCGAAGACAAACACGAGAACACATGGACAAGTCTGGAACGATCATCGCGCCGAACACCATCCGTTTCGAGCGCTTACTGCCCGGTCCCATCGAACGCGTATGGGCCTACCTCACCGAACCGGAGAAGCGATCCAAATGGCTGGCCAGCGGCGCCATGGACCAGCGCGTCGGCGGCGACGTGGAGCTCTTCTGGTTGCACAGCAACATGGACACGGCGAAGCCCGATGATCCTCCGGAGAAGTACAAGAACGGCCACGCCATGAAGGCGAAGATCACGCGCTTCGAACCGCCGCATGTGCTGGGTTACACATGGGGCGCACGTGCGGAGGCCCTTTCGGAGGTGGTCTTCGAACTTTCCATGCGCGGCGCCGATGTGTTGCTGGTGCTCACGCACCATCGCCTGCCCGACCAGAAGGATCTGCTGGGTGTAAGCGGCGGCTGGCACGCGCACTTGGATACCCTGGTGGAGCACTTGAACGGACGTACCGCGCCCGCCTTCTGGGGCAGGCACGCCGAATTGGACGCGGAATACAAGCAGCGGCAGGGCGTGGCGTGTTCCTGCGGATCACAACTCACCGAATTTCACGAGGTCGAATTCCGTCGAGCACTCGAACAAATGCCGTAGCACACCCATATGCCCGGCGCCATAGAGCACCAGCAAACGGTCCTCGGGCTTCAACGATAGCTCTTGGATGTTGCGGAAGATCCGCAGGTTACGGCTGTACCAGTGCATGGCAAGTCCATCCGCCCCACGGTATTGGCCCAGCTTGAAATCGCCGGCGAGGTAGGCGCCGTAATCGCGGTCCTGGCTCTTGTCGGCATTGTGGAGCAGGAAGGACTGGAGCAGGGTATGGTCAACGTGGTAATCGTCGGAGGCGGTGTAGAGCGCCTTGTAGCGCCTGCTTATCGGGTCGTCGCTTGTGAAGTCCCAATCCGCGTAGATGCTGTCGAGCATCGGGCGCAGAAGCAATGAATCCGGGCCATCGTAGAGGTCGTTCACCAGCGCAGGAGCATCCACGCCATGGATCGTGTCCAAGCCGAATCGCTTCATCAACCGGAAGCCGATCTGGTCCATCTCATCGGCACGGGTCAGGGTATCGCTCTTCAAGTACGCGCGGTACTTCTTCATGAGGTAGCCGGTGTTCGCTCCGGACTCCACGGCGATGGCCGTAGGCTTGAAGCGTGCGATGTACTCGACCAGTTCCTCCATCTCCCGTTGCCGCTTGGGCTCGCGCACGTTCACACGCTTGTCTTTCGCCGTCACGTGCGCGTCCAGGTCATAGTACTCGAAGTGGAAGGTGCCGACGAGCAGCACCTTCGGTCGGGGTGTGTTGCCGATGAGGATACTGTCAGGGTCGGGTACCGATTGCGTGAAGGCGGCGAGCGGTGCCAGGAACAGGGCGGTGTAAAGGGCGAAGACGATACGCATGGGTGGAGGGGTGTGTTCCGAAAGTACCGTGGGTAGGACGTGCGGGTGTGGGCGGATGTTACCGGGCTTCCGGCCATGCAAGTTCATCGTACGTTGGTATTGCCCTAACTGGCGCTGTTGATCCTTGTGCCAAGTCCTACCTCGCATGAAAGCCTTCGTACTCTTCCCCTTAGTGGCCGTCCCGTTCTTCGCAATGGCCCAACCACGCTCCGCGCCGGATCCCTTGCTCGCACCGTTCTACCATGGCGTGGCCTCAGGTGATCCCACTTCAACCAGCGTGCTGCTCTGGACCCGTGTGACCGACAGCACCCTGGCCGACATACCGGTGGATTGGACCATGGCGCTGGACACAAGCATGCTCAACATTGTGTCCGCCGGTTCGACAACGGCGTTCGCCACACGCGACCACACACTGAAGGTGAACGTGACCGGTCTGCAGCCCAACACCACGTATTACTACCGGTTCAATGCGCTTGGGATCGCTTCGTGCGTAGGGCGTACGTGGACTTTGCCGGAAGGGCCCACGGACAGCCTGCGGTTGGCTGTTGTTTCCTGCGCCAGCTACAACGCGGGCTACTTCAACGCTTATGAGGTCATTGCGCGTCGTAACGATGTGGATCTTGTTGTCCACCTCGGCGACTACATCTACGAATACGCCAGCGGGGGATTCGGGAACGACACGCTGGTGAACAGGCCGTACGACCCACCGACGGAGATCCTCGCACTGCCCGAGTATCGCACAAGACATTCACAGTACAAACTCGACGCGCAATTGCAGTTGCTGCACCGCAACTTCCCTTTCGTGTGCGTGTGGGATGATCACGAATTCGCGAACGATGCGTGGACGGGTGGAGCGGAGAACCACCAGGCCGGGGAGGGTCTCTGGGAAGACCGCAAAGCCGCCGCTTTCCGGGCGTACGAGGAATGGATGCCGATCAGTTTGCCGGATACCATGACCGATACCACGCGGATCTACCGTTCGCTACAGCTCGGTGACCTGGCCGACCTGCTCATGCTCGATACGCGCATTGAAGGGCGTGATGAGCAGCTCCCCATCGGCGATCCATCGCTGGGGGATACCGCGCGCACGTTGTTGGGCGCCCCACAGCGCCAATGGCTGTTCGATCGCCTCGATTCCTCAACAGCCCAGTGGCACATACTCGGACAACAGGTGATGGTGGCGCCCCTGGAGCTCTTCGGCGCTGCGGTGAACACAGACCAGTGGGATGGTTATCCGGCCGAACGGGACCGTTTGCTCGATCATGTGATGAACAACAACATCGGGAACGTGGTGGTGCTCACTGGCGATATCCACTCGGCCTGGGGGAATGACATTCCGTTGGACAATTACAACCCGTTCACCGGAGACAATTCCATGGGTGTTGAGTTCGTCGCGACCAGCGTTACATCGCCCAGCCTCGACATCGCCGGCCTGGAGCTCCTGGCACAGATCCTCAACCCCCACATCAAACACCTGAACATCCCGGACCGCGGCTTCATCATCGTGGACATCAACACACAACGGACGCAGTGCGATTGGTACACGCTGTCGAGCATCACCAGCATCGATACCACCTACGCCTTCGATGCCGGGTACTACGTGAACGCCGGTGAACGCCATTTGCAGGAGGCGAACGCCGCCACGCTGCGGCCCGACGCCGATAAGGCACCGATGGCGCCGGCCTGTCCACCGGTGGAGATCATTACCGCGACAGGTCAGGGATCCGGGCAGTTGGTCGTGCTGGGTGTATATCCGAACCCGATGCAGGACCAGGCGGTGGTGCACTACTTCAGCGGTGGTAACGGTGCTGTTGTCTTCAGTGTGTTGGATGTTTCAGGAAAGCTGTTGGCGCGGGTTGAACGCGTGCGCGTTGCCGCGGGCCTGCAACTGGAGAGCCTCGACGTATCCGCGTTGGTGGCGGGCACCTACGTTCTGGCGCTGGAAGCCGGAAGAGAACGCGTGACATGGCGGCTGGTGAAGGAGAAGTGAACTCTTGGACCGGGATGAACGAAGAAGCCCCCGACTTGTCGGGGGCTTCTTCGTTCAGTGCAACAAGCCGGTCTACCGGATCAAGGTCACATGACCTGTCTGTTCGTATTCAGGACCGATCACGGTTCTCTCGGCGTTCTCGTAGAAGCGGTACTTCACCTTCCACACGTACACACCATCCTGGCTGTTGGTGCCGCCATAGCTGCCGTCCCACTTGGCATCGCCACCGGAGCCGTCGCGGATCAATTCACCCCAGCGATCGAAGATGAGCAGCTCCAGGTCCGCGATGTTCCAACCGTTGGGGAAGAAGACATCGTTGTAGCCATCACCGTCCGGCGTGAAGGTATTGGGCACGTAAATGGCGCTGTTGCAGTATTCCTGCACCAGGATGCTGTCCTGGATGGAGCAGTTCAACGGCGTGGTGAGGTGCACCATGTACCAGCCGTAGTCCTCTGCCAGGATGATCTGGGTGATCTCACCGGTGGGGCTCCACACGTAGGTGTTGCCGGGGTTCTCGGCGTCCAGTACGGCATAGTTGGGTGGGTAGTCCAGGCAGATGGTCACAACGTCCTGCGTCAGTTCGTTGGGCAGCGGATTGAAGACCACGTTCACCGAATCACGTGTCGTACAATAATCGTTGTACACATCCAACCACACGGTGTCGCTGGCGAATAGGGTGATCATCTGCGTGTTGGCACCCGTGCTCCAAGTGAAGGTGCAGGTATCGTTCTGCGCATCCAAGAGGAGTTGTTGCGTATCGCACAATGCCGTGTCCGGGCCGAGATCCACCACGGGGAAGGGGAAGAAGGTCAGGGTGGCATCGGCGCTGTCGACGCAGATCGTCGCGGTGGTCACTACAACGCTGTAGGTACCGGTGGCCGCTGTTACAACTATGCTCTGTGTGGTCTCACCAGTGGGGCTCCAGAGGTACGTACTGCCAGGGTTCCCTGCATCCAGGGTTATGGTCTCGCTCACGCAAACCTTCGCATCGCTGAGGTTGATCACCGGCAGCGGGTCGAAGACGATGTTGATCGTATCGTAGCCCACGCAGGTGTTCGCATCGGTCACCGCCACGCTGAAGATCCCGTCCACGGTGGTGCTGATCGTCTGGGTCAGGTCGAAGGTGTTCCACAGGTACGCACTACCGGGGTTGCCGGCATCGAGCGTCCAGTTCTGGCCCACGCACAACGATGTATCGGGACCGAGCTGCACAACGGGCAGGGGATCCACGGTAACGTTGGTGGTGAAGTCCACCGAGCAGTTCAGCAGGATATCGGTCATGGTGCAGGTATATGCTCCGGCACTGTTCACCGTGATCGTTTGTGTGGTGTCACCCGTGCTCCAGACATGCTGTGCCCATGGGAATCCGGCATCGATCACCATGCTCTGTCCCTGGCACAGCGAACTGTCGGCGATGAAGGTCATGCTGCTGAAGCTCACCGTCACGGTCACGGTGTCGAAGGCCGAGCAGTTCACACCGTCACCCACTTCCACGATGTAGGTCATCGTGCTGTCGAAGGTGATGGTGGGCGTGGCGGTGTTCGGGAAGTTGAGGTATTGGGCTGGCTCCCATTGGATGATGGGGTTCACCGTGTTGAAGGTCACCTCCAGCTGCATGCCCATGGCGCTGCACACGGTGGTGTCATTTCCCGCGAACACACCACCCACGTTCGTCACGTTGATGAACACGCTATCAAGCAGTACACATCCGCTCACGGTGTCGGTCGCGATCACGCTGTACCACACATCCTGCATGGGCTGCGCGGTGGGACTTTGCAAGGTGGCATCGTTCAGGCCGGTCGACGGCGACCATTCGAAAGCCATGCCTGCGGCACCGCCCACGTTCGCATTCAGCGTTACGATATCACCGGCGCAGATATCGTTGTCGGTGGTGGTGACCGTGAGGTTCAACGCCGCCGCTACAGTGATCTCCACATCACCCGTGGCCATGCAGCCGTCCTGGCTGGTAACGGTAACGGTGTAGGTGGTGGTGGTCACCGGCGTCACCACGGGGCTCGGCGCGAAAATGCTGGTGATGTTGGTGTTGGGCGCCCAGAGGTAGCTGTTGTTCACACCGCCGCTCGGTACGGCATCCAGCTGGATGCCCGCGATATCGCAGATCGACGTGTCCGGGGTCATGGTCAACGTGAAGGGCTGGCCAACGGTGATGTAAACGCTGTCGCTGTACGCGCAGCTCGTGTTCTGGTCGGTGCTGCTCACGTAATACCAACCGGTGGTGCTCGGCCAGGCCAACGGATCGATGATGCCAGCGTTGCTCAATGTGGCGGCAGGGCTCCAAGCGATGCTGATACCCGTCTGGTCTTCCACTGCGATCGACACATCATCCAATTCCCAGTTGTCCTCACCCGCACCCGTGAAGGTGGGCTGTATCCAGCGGAAGCGCGTGCTGGCGGTCATTGCGCCGGCCGGGATCGTCTCGTCGATCTGGGTCCACGTGGTATAGAGGTATTCCCAGTACGTATTGATGGTTGTCCATGAACCGCCCCCGTTCGTACTGTATTGCAACAGCACATCTTCGCCGGGATCGGCATTGTCGCAAGGCGCCAATCCATCGCTGATCTGCAGGTTGAAGCGTACCGTACCACCCACCAGGACGTTGAGGTCAACGGTCTCCGCTGAGCGTGTGGGTGCCCCATCGAAGTAGAGCGCGTTGCCGTTGATTGAACCGCACACGTTACTGAGCGCACCGCCGCTGGTGCTGCTCCACATGGCCGGGTTGATGACAACATCCAATGTATCGCTGACGATGGTCTGGTGGATCTCCAGGTTCAACTGAACGGTGTCGCCCGCGCAGATCTGGTCATCATCCGTCGTGGCGTCGTAGACGAGAACATCGCCAGGAATGACATCAATGTAAATGCTGTCGACGGCCACCGCACATCCGTTGAGGGTGCTCACGCTCACATAGTACCAACCGCTATGGCCAGGCATGGCGATCGGATTGGGCAATGAGCCATCATTGAGGGTGGCATCCGGCCACCAGTTGTACAGGTAGGTGCCAGCGGGATTCGGTATCACCTCCAGTTGCACAGGTTCATATGCACATATCTGTATCACACCCGGAGCTGGCAACCCGTTCGCTGATAAGTCGAGGATTGGCGGCTGGTCGATTTCCACACTGAAGAAGTACTGCTGCTCACAGCCACTTAAGTTCTCGTAGCCAGTCACCACATACACATCGCTCGAAGGGGGTACGAAGGTGTAGCTGAGGCCGAAGAAGAGCGTGTCGGTGGGGTCGCTGATCGTGTTCCACCATGGATTGAAGATCGGCACCGGCGGAGCAAGGGTCAAAGTGCCCGTGCTATCCAATCCACAGAACACACTGTCCACTACCAAAGGAGGCACGGGCGTGAAGGCCCCCACGGAATACGCATAGGTTTCAGCACTTCCTCGGCCATATACGTAAGCGCTCAATCCTCCCGTGCACGCCAACGTATGGCTGCCCGGTGTGATGGTAATGGAGGCATAGCTCATTGTTGGGCAACTGGTATAGCTGCTGAAAGAAGCCACGGGGACTTGCACGCCGTCGAGATAAACGCTCGAAGTGTTGGCTGTTTCCGTTACGATGTTCACGAAATGGAGCGTGATCACAGTGCTCACAACCGTAGCGAAACTGACGCGGTCAATCTGTTGTTCCTCGGCGTTAAGTATCAATAAGGCAGGGTCGCCATCGCCCGGACTGATGGTGTTACAGGCACCGCCTTCCATATACTGTGCAACGCTGATGGGCAGGTTGCTCTCAATGCAATTAGCGGTGGGTACATAATTGTACTCCAACCACTGGCCCGCCGACATGGGAATGGCTACACCACCGTTGATCGTGACCATCGTACCGTTATCACGCGCCATGATGCGGTAGGTGTAACTGCTGATCTGGCTGAATGGTACCGTATAATACTTGGTTCCCCATGCGCTGGTGGGCAAGTTCTGATCGTACACATGGTCACAGGCAGTGCATGCATCAGGCACCTTGGTGCACTTACTTCCACTGAACACTGCGAACGGCCTGCACGAACCACTCACAGCGGTGCCCCGCACGGTACTGCCTTGCAGATCAGCCAGATCGCTCTGGGCCTGCACCTGATAGGTTTCTCCGCTATCCAATTGAACTATCCAAGGCACGCCTGCCAAATGTCCACCGGAAGTGTTTGCCGTTGCATTGATCTCCACCTCCGTGCCATCCTTAGTGGCTACGATCAGGAACTCGCTCATCAAGTTGCTGATGGTTGCGTAGCCATAGTAACAATGGACTCGATAGTCGGTGCCGAGCGACTGGCTGGGATAGATCACGGCAGCATCGGCGGTGTACTCTTCGAAGTTGATGGCGAAGACGGCCACCGTATCCAGCGTCTCGATCAGGACCGATTTAGTGTCGATCACCTCGCTGCCGAAGTGCATGGCCGTGAGCACAGAAGGCAATGTGATGGTGGTCGTAACGTTCGCCGTGACACTGAAGGACTGCGTATAACCGGTCAATGGCATTGTCAATGTGCCACTGGTGTTCACCGAACTGCTTACGAAAATGCTCAGGTTGCAGGCGGTACAACCACCACCACCACCATAGTACCCCTCCATGAAGCCGATCCAGAATTCTTTGCCCATTGTGGGTACCACACCGGATTGCGCATGCGCCGATCCGCCAAGAAGTAAGAGGGAGAACAAGGGAAGAATGATGCGGCGCAGGGAAAGGTTCATCGGGGGAAGGGTTGGAAAAACCGTCGTGAAAGTAGGGTTCGTCGTGCTGTGAGGCGACGTTGCCGGACCGAAGACGGAGAGGTTGGGTGTTTCGTTGCCAGAGATGTCCCGATACCGACGGGGACGCATATTTCACCCTACCACACGGTCTCCACCTCCCATCCAGCGCGCACGGTAGCTCCCTTGGGGTGAAGGAGTGCCCGCTCCGGCTGCCGGTCATCATGCACGGAGCCCGTATCCCAGCGGCCGTTGGCGTTTTCGTCCTCGACCAGTCGCAGCGCATAGGCCTTGGGCGGCAGCGCCGGCCAATGGACGGTATCGGGTAATGCAGCACCGCTGGCGGTCAAGAGGGCTTTCCCGTTCGCGTCCAACAGTTCGAGCACATAAGCCCCGTGGTAGCCGTTGATCCCCGCAGGCAGCGTCACATTCAAGTTGCCCACCTCCTTTGCATTGGACATGGTCAGGTCAAGATCGAGGGTATCGTTCGTCCGCCGCTGGTGGTCGGCCAGGGCTCCGGGATAGAGGTGGAATACCGCTTTCTCCCCCGGCTTCAGCCCCGCGTTCACCTGGAATCGTCGGAGGTGGCCCGGACTCAAGGAGAAGGTGAACGGTATAGCGATACTATCCTTCACCAAGGTCATGTGCGCGGTGTCGATGAAGCCGACCAACCGTGTGGCTTCGATCTGCCATCCCCCGGAACCTGTATAGGGCACTCGGAACACCCGCAACGGTGGCGACGCTTTGCGCTGCACGATCGCCGCGGTATCCATGGGTACACTATCCACGCGCACCAACATCGTGTGCTGCGGCAAGCTGTCGATACCCGTGTACCAGAAGCGCACCGTATCCGCACTGTTGTTCCATTCGGGTATCCACTGGCCAGTGCCATGATCGCCGCTCAGCGGAATCAACTCCACCGTTGTGGCCGGGCGGCTCAAAGCCACGCGCAGGGCGCCATCCACCATGCGTGCATCCAACAAACGCTGCACCGTGTCCAGCGCTGTGAACATGCGCAATTGCACCGGCGGGGTGACCAACGATGAGTCGCTCCCAACGAGCGTGTCGCCGGGTAGGTGCTGCACATTGTTGACGGCGAACACGGCGCTATCGCCCATGGCGATCTCTTCGTTGGGCAGGTCGTAGCGGTGGTTGCCGTTCTTGTCGCGCAATGCGAAAACGCGATATCGGCCCGGTCGCATGTAGCGCACGTGCGCACGCCCGTGGTCATCGGTACGGGCGAAGTAGGCTGGCAGGCAGTTCCGCGGATCGCAGGTGTCGCCTTCTGCATACAGCAGCACTTCCACCACATCGGTGGCTTGGCCCGTGCGCGCCTCGGACACGTGCACTTGGAGTGCAGCGCTATCGATCACGGCACCGGTGCTGAGCACGAACGGAACGTCCGCGGCCGCATTGCTCTCGGTAAGATCCACCACCCCATTGGCATAGTCGAACACGTAGGTGGTATTTGGTAGTAGGGGCGCCTCCAACCCGATCTGCACGCTGTGATCACCCAAGAGCCGCACGGTGGGTGCGATAGCAGGGGGTGGTGATACCACGAGGTTTTCGCGCATGCTCTTCAGTTGCACCCGTTCGCTGAAGCGCAGGACGATGCGATCCCCGACAAACCCGGTGCTGCCCAGAACAGGGGTGCTCTCCGTCAAAGCGGGACCGGCCTTATCCTGCTCGCCGCCCGTTGGTTCGCGCACCTGGGCACAGGCCGCCAGGAGCAGCGTGGCGATCCAAGGCCAGCGGGCAAGCATCAGTCGAAGAGCGGTTCCAACAGCTCCAACAGTCGGGCCAACGCCTGTGCATCCACTTCGGTGAAGTCGTCCTCCTGCGCGCTGTCTATATCGAGCACCGCATGTACCCGGCCATCGCGGCCTACCAGGGGCACCACGATCTCGCTGCGCGAAAGCGCGCTGCATGCGATGTGGCCGGGGAACTTGTCCACGTCCGGCACGATCAGCGTGCGCTCCTCGGCCCAGGCGGTGCCGCATACGCCCTTGCCATGGCCAATGCGCATGCAGGCCACGGGACCTTGGAACGGCCCCAGCACCAACTCAGCGCCCATCACGCGATAGAAGCCCACCCAGTGCCAGGCGAAGGCCTCGTGCAGTGCCGCGCCCATGTTGGCCATCGCAGCAATGGGGTCGCGTTCATCCTCGAGCAACGCCTTCACTTGCGGATACAACGAGCTGTACAGGGCAAAGCGGTCGGTTGTCTTCGGGAGGGAAAGCGTTTCGGACATAAGTGTCAATGGCAGGGCCGCGAAGATATCCCGGCTACAAGTGGCGGGTCCCACGCCGAAGCCAGTCCTTCTGTGCTGCCATTCTCACTTGCACATTGCTTGATATACTTACCTCACCCATGCGCCTCCTGATCTTCACCGGGGCCGGCATCAGCGCCGAAAGCGGCCTGCGCACGTTCCGCGCGGCCGATGGCTTATGGGAAGAACATCGCGTGGAGGACGTGGCCACACCCGAGGCTTTCCAGCGCGATCCAGAGTTGGTGCTCCGCTTCTACAATGAACGGCGTGCGCAGGTGCTGGCTGCGCAGCCCAACGCGGCACATGCCGCCATTGCCCAACTGGAAAAGCATCTGGACGGGTCCGGACAACCGCGTTTCCATGTGGATGTGGTAACGCAGAACATCGACGATCTGCACGAGCGCGCAGGCAGCACCCATGTGGTGCACCTGCACGGCGAGATCAAGAAAGCGCGAAGCACGACCGATCAACGGTTGGTGCTGCCTATCAACGGGCCATCACTCAACCTGGGGGATCTTTGTCCTTTGGGATCCCAACTGCGCCCCCACATCGTATGGTTCGGCGAGGCGGTGCCCATGATGGACGAAGCCATGGAGTTGGCCATGCGCTGCGACCGGTTGATCGTTGTCGGCACCAGCCTCAATGTGTACCCGGCAGCGGGATTGCTGCACTACGCGCCAGCCCATACGCCGATCCACTTGGTGGATCCCGGCGATGTGCCTTTGCTGCGCGCTGGCATCGACCATAGAAAGCAGAAGGCCAGCGAGGGAGTTCCCCTGCTGGCCTCCGAATTGGCGAAGCTGGATCAGCGTGTCAACACCAAGCGTTGAGTGCCCACCGTGCGCCCTTGCCGTTGAAGGCTCACGAAGTAGAGACCTTCCTGCAGCATTGAGGTGTTCAACCGGGCACTGAGCTGGCCAGGTGCGATCCGCGTATCAAGAACCTGTGCGCCCAAAGCGTTGTGGACCACAACGGCATCCGGACCGCTGCTGAAGGTGACCACAGCCGCATCGTTCGCGGGGTTGGGGTTGATCACGAAGCTCTGTGCCAACCCGGTTTCGGCAACTCCAAGTGAATTGCCGAACTCAAGGTCCACGAATGCACTGTCGTTCGGGTTGGCGGTGTCGTAGAACACGAACCGGTACGTGCTATACCCCTCGGTGCCATTGGGCACATGGTACCCATGGAAGTTGTTGTATTCCGTCCCGGGGGTCATGTCAACTGTGTTAGTGCTCACCCACAAGGGCAACGCACCAGCATCCTGTTGCAGGTAGCACAGGCCCCAACAGAAATAATTCTGGCTGCCCGGAACAACACCCATTTCATACCGCTTCACGTTCACCACGCGATCATTACCACCGATCAGTTCGGTAAAAACATCGATCTCCTGCATGGCTCCGCTCCACTGCCAAAAACTCACGCTACCATTGGTAACGTCATCCCCGGCTTCGTCGGTAAGGGTGATCCAGTTCTGTGCGGAAGCGCCAAGCGTGCAGGCGAGAGAAACGAATGCGAGAGCGTACTTGTTCATCATGGTGTGAAGATCAGGATTTGGTGTCATGGTCAGTCCCCGGTCCATTCTCCGGAGGCTCAGCATGACGGGCGTAAAAGTAGATGCCATGGGCAGCCGTTCTTGGGGTGGTCGGTTCGGGAAGTGAATAAGGGGGTGAGGTGGGATCCCAACGGTGCTTCCTTTCGATCTGTAGGGTTAAGGGATGGTCCTACTAAGTTCGGCACCGCTCCGGACAGGCATACGCGTGTCCTTGTGCAACCCCTCGCGAACCAAACTTAAATCAACACACATGAAGAAGTTGTTACTCATGGCATCGCTCATCGCCGGCACGGGCGCGATGGCACAGATGGCCAACGGGTCCGTTTGCCCCGATTTCACGGGCACCGACCTGAACGGCGTTTCACACCACCTGTACGATTACCTGGATCAAGGGTACACCGTGGTGGTTGATGTGAGCGCTACTTGGTGCGGACCCTGCTGGAACTACCACAATGGTGGTGCGCTGGAAGGCCTGTGGGATACGTATGGTCCCGGCACCAGCTATGACAAGGTGATCGTTCTGATGATCGAGGGTGACAATGCCACCACATTGGCCGACCTGAACGGCACCGGAGGTAACACGCAAGGCGATTGGGTTACCGGTACGCCTTACCCTATCATCAACAGCGGCACCATTGCGAACTTGTTGCAGATCGGTTACTACCCCACGATCTATACGATCTGCCCCAACCGTATCCTTACCGAAAGCGGCCAGATCAGCACGGCTGCGCACTGGAATCTGGCGCAAGCGTGCCCTGCTGCTGTTCAAGGTACCAATCTGGCAATGGCCACTTACAACGGCAGCCTCGCTGCTTGCCCGGGTAACATGGACATCCCGGTGACCATCCAGAACATGGGCACCAACACGATCACCAGCGCTACCATCGTGGTGAAGCAAGGCGCCACCACCCTGGCCACACAGAACTGGGTCGGCAGCTTGGCCACCTACGCCACGGATGATGTGACCTTCAGCAACGTACCGGTGACACAGCCTTCAGCCATAACGGTGAACATCACCACCAGCGACGTGCTGGCCAGCGACAACAGCATCGATCCCAACTTGGCCGACCCCGCCCCTGTTAGCTGGGCCGTAACCGTGGAGGGCAAGATGGACAACTACCCCACGGAGTTCTCGTGGCGCATGCTGGACCCCAATGGTGTGGAGATCGCCCAAGGCGGTAACACGACCATCGTGAACGAGAACGCGAACTGCTCGGGCACCACCCCGGCAGCCGGCGCGGGTTCGTATGCAGCGGCCGCCGTGTTCACCCAGGATGTTCAGCTCACTCAGATGGGTTGCTACAAGATCGAAGCCTTCGACGCTTACGGCGACGGCCTGTTGAGCCCCGGCTATTTCCGCGTGCGCAACTCCAACAGCCAGATCGTGGTGAACGTGAGCTTCCTTTGCGAGGCGTCCCACCCCTTGGTCAATGATGCTGTGGGTGTGAATGAGGCTGCTGCAACGGTCGGGGTCGATATTTACCCGAACCCCACCAGCGGTATGGTGAACATGGTGTTCAACACCAGCGAGACCAAGGTGAACGTGGATGTGTTCAATGTGCTCGGTGAGCGCATGATGACCCGCAGTCTTGGTAACAACGGTGTGCAAACCATCGACATGACCGGTTTGAACAACGGCCTGTACTACTTCAACATCACCGCCGGCGACAACAGCATCACCCGTAAGGTGACGCTGAACCGTTGATCGGTAGATAGGGTCCATTGAGAGGTCGGCGGTCCGGTGTTTGCACCATGGCCGCCGACCTTTTCTTTTGTGGACGGTCTAGCATCAACCCCAACCACCAACGCACACTGAACGATCAACCCATCATGCGCCTTTTCCTTTCCGCCTTCTCCCTTCTCCTTGCTTCTTCGATCATTGCCCAGTTACCCAGCGCTTCAGTAACCAACCTGGAAGGCCGGAAAGTGGATGCGAAGACCTTCAGCAACGGAGGCAAGCCCATGATCATCAGCTTTTGGGCAACCTGGTGCGCGCCGTGCAAACGCGAACTGAACGCCATTGCGGAGGTGTATGAGGACTGGCAGAAGACCACCGGTGTGAAACTGATCGCCGTGAGCATTGATGATGCACGCAGCACGGCACGGGTGGCCCCGTACGTGAACGGCCAAGCATGGGATTATGAAGTGTACCTGGACCCGAACGGCGACCTGAAGCGCGCTTTGAACGTGCAGAACGTGCCGCACACCTTCCTTATCGACGGCAGCGGCAAAGTGGTCTGGCAGCACAATGTGTACAACCCTGGCGACGAGAACGAATTGTACGCGAAGGTGAAGGCGTTGGTAGGCAAATAGCAGATGCGGCCGCAAGGCTGCATCTCTTGTTCATGTGGACGTCCGCTCGGCCTCCCCATCATACTGACCATTCCGTTGCATGGGCATTGACCAAGGCATGCGACATTGCGGCGCATTCCGGATCATCTTCATCCTCCCGTTCACCGCATGACATCCACAAGACGTAGCATCGTTTGCGCCTTGATCGCCATGGCCGCTGGCCATGCGGCGGCCCAGGACAACGGCGCGCAGATCCACGGTAACTTCAATATCGATGGCCAGCTGTACAACCCCGATGAGGAGATCGGGGCCGTGCCACCCGCCGAGGATTGGGGCTTGAACGCTTGGGGCAACCTCATCGCCACGAAGGGCGCCTTCGAAGCCGGCATCCGCTTCGAGAGCTATACCCCAGCGTTGCTCGGCTATCCCGCCGGTGAGCCGTATCGCGGAAGCGGTCTTGGTTTCCGGTACGCCCGCTATGCGCAGGACGACCTGGAGATCACGGTCGGCAACTACTTCGAACAGTTCGGGAGCGGGCTGGTGTTCCGCAGCTATGAGGAGCGCTATCTCGGTGTGGACAATGCCATGGACGGTGTTCGCGTGAAGTTCAAACCCGTCAACGGTGTCTATGTCAAGGGCTTCATCGGCGAGCAGCGGCTCGGTTTCGATGGCGGCTTCACCAAAGGACCTGGACTTGTCAGGGGCGTGGACCTGGAGATCTCGTTGAACGAATTGTTCGACAGCTTGGCTGCGAAGGGACGCAACATCATCGTAGGCGGCAGTTTCGTGAGCAAGTACCAGGAAGACCGCGATCCGTTGCTGGAGCTTCCTGAGAACGTGGGTGCATGGGCAGCACGCCTGAACTACATCTCGGCCAAGTGGAATCTCTATGCCGAGTATGCTTACAAGATCAATGACCCCAACAGCAGCAACAACAGCATTTACAAGGATGGTGAGGCTCTGCTCTTCAACGCCACATATAGCGTGAAGGGGTTGGGCATCAGCGCAGGCGTGCACAGCTACGATAACATGGTGTTCCGCAGCAATCGCGCCGCAGGACCCTTCGACCTCAACATCAACTTCCTGCCGCCGTTGGCCAAGCAGCACACCTACAATCTGCCCGCCACGCTCTATCCATACGCTACCCAGCCCAACAATGAAGTTGCCGGGCAAGCTGAGATCTTCTACAAGTGGAAAAAGGGCAGCCCGATGGGCGGGAAGTATGGCACCAAGCTGGCTCTTAATGGCAGCGTTGCCTATGCACTGGACACGGTGGGTATAGTGGATGATACGGTGACCTACGACGGATATACCAGCAGCCTCTTCGGTATGGGCGATCGGATGTACTTCAGCGACATCAACGTTGAGCTGCGGAAGAAGTTCAGCGCCCATTGGGAATTGGCGCTCACCTACCTGAATCTGGCGTACGATATCGAGACGGTGCAGGGCAAACCCGGAAGGCCGGTGATCTACGCGGACATGGTGATCCTGGAGGGCCTTCACAAGTTCAGCGATGAAACGGGATTGCGTTTCGAGTTGCAACACCTCAGCACCAAGCAGGACCACGGCAATTGGGCCACCGTTGTTGCCGAGCTTACCGTCGGGGGTCATTGGAGCATTACAGCCATGGACCAGTACAATTACGGTGGCGGAGTTGAGACCGACGAGATCCACTATCCGTTGGGCAGCGTGGCGTACACGCGCGGCGCCAGCCGCTTCCAGGTGAACTACGGCCGGCAGCGGGCAGGTATTTTCTGTGTAGGCGGTGTATGCCGCGCCGTGCCAGCCGCCAACGGGCTCACCGTTTCCATCGCAAGCACCTTCTGAACCATGCGCAGCGCGATCATCCTTTCCATCTCATTGGTGCTCGGCTTTGCTGGTTGCGACGTTATTGAGGAGCCCGACAATCCCATCCCCGGTGAGGTGGGGGAATGCGAGGGTGTGGGCAACGGTGCCGGCTTCCGGCGTGTGTTGCTGGAGGATCTTACTGGTTTCCGGTGCCCCAACTGCCCCGCCGCCGCGGATGTGGCCAAAGAACTCAAGGCAGTCTACTGCGAGGACCTGATCGTTGTTGGAGTGCATTGCACTCCAACCTTCGCTTCGCCCACAACCACCCCACCGGACCCGTTCAGCACCGACTTCAGGACCCCCGCAGGCGAAGCATATGTTTCCGCGTTCTCCCCCCCCGGGCTGCCCAATGGCTTGGTGAGCCGGCGCGCGTTCGATGGCTCGCAGGTGTTGGGTAGCGACAGCTGGAGTTCAGCGGTAGCCGACATTCTCGGACAGCCCGCACAGTTCGAGATCACTTTCGAGCAAGTGAACTACGATGCCGGGACCGAAACCCTGGACCTGCAAGTGAAGATCGACGCGCTGGCCGATACCACAGGCGAGCACAACTTGGTGGTGTACCTGCTGGAGGACGACGTGATCGAGGGGCAGGAGGACAATCGTGTACCTGGGGGCATCGTATACCCCTACACGCACAACCACGTGCTCCGCGACAACATCAACGGCACCTGGGGAACCCAGGCCTTCACGGGCACCATCACCGCCGGACAAACCACCACGCTAACCTTCAACGACTATGTGCTTGCAGCCAACGTGCTTGAACCGGCCAATTGTTCATTGGTGGCCTACATCTATCGAGTGGACAATGATGAGGTGATGCAGGTGAGCGACCGGATGCTTATCCCGTAAGCGCGGCCATCAAACACCGGGCCCTTAGGCACCCGTTCCACAGGTGGACAACTTTCCACCCCCGGAACAGTTATCCATACCGGATCGGATTACATTCATGCCTGCTTTCATACCGGCCCGGCCGGGAGCAAGAGGACCACAGCCCCACGAATTACCGCACTGACATGATGGAGCAAGGACGGAAGATGATGGAGTTCAGCAAGCAGGTGCTACAGAAGGTGAGCTTTGACAAGCTGCTGTTCAAAAAGGAACTCATCAAGGCCCGCCGATGGGTAGGCCAGCACGATCAATTGATCCTCAAGGCATGGTGTCTGGCCACCTTCGGGCATCTCTACAAGGATGTGATCCTCGAAGTGTTCGAGAAGATGCGGGCGTAGGATCCGCTGCGAGCATGTACACGATGTGAAGGTGTGACCGCTTACTTCCCTGCGGTTCGTTCCCACCTGCTTCACGTCTCTGTTCCCACATCGCCGCGCAGGAATCGCAGGTTGCGTTCCAAGCCTTCGAACTTGGTGCGCTTCACGGCGCTGCCCTCGAACAATTTGTCGAAAACGATCTCGGTCATTCCGTGCCATTCATCCTTGGAGAGTGCCATCAACTCGGGCTTCGGGTTGAATTCCGGTTCGTTGTGGGGAGTTGCGAAACGGTTCCATGGGCACACCTGTTGACACACATCGCACCCGAAGGCCCAATCGGCGAACCGGCCTTTCATCTCCTGTGGGATCGCGTCTTTCAGCTCGATGGTGAAATAGCTGATGCACTTGCTGCCATCCACGCTGTACGGGGTGATCGCGTCCGTTGGGCACGCATCGATACAGCGGCGGCAGGTGCCGCAGTGATCGGTGGCGGGCGGGTCGTTCGCCAATTCCAGGTCGGTGATGATCTCGCAGAGGAAGAAAAAGGATCCTTCCTGCTGGCGGATCACATTGCTGTGCTTGCCCAACCAGCCTATCCCCGCGCGCTGTGCCCAAGCTTTCTCCATCACCGGCCCGCTGTCCACGAAAGCGCGCATGGCCGCTTCACCGAACTGTTCGGTGATGAACGACATCAACGGCTTGATCCGCTTCCTGAGCACTTTGTGATAGTCGCGGCCGTAGGCATAGCTGCTGAGCCTGGGTGCGTCGGCTTGTTGCTGTCCGGATGCGGGATAGTAGTTGTACGCCAAACTGATCACGCTCCTGGCACCGGGCACCAGTTCGCGCGGGTCGACGCGCAGATCGAAATGGTTGTCCATGTAGGCCATTTCCCCATGTTGCTTGGCCCGGAGCCATTTCTCCAAGCGGGGCGCTTCCTCTTCCAGGAATCCGGCACGGGCAATACCGCAGGCCAGGAAACCTAGGTCATGTGCCTTGCGCTTGATCGCATCCGCCTTTGCATGGGCATCCATGCGGCGGAAGGTAGACGAGGGCTACGGTGAAGCCATCAACCAAGCCCGGCACCGCAGGCCATCGCTGCTCTTCCAGTAGTAGCAGAAGCGCTCCTTGCCGCTGCGCAGCAGGTCGTGCACTTCGGCCAGCTCGGTGATCGGATAGAAGAGTTCGATGGTGCCTGTGGCGATATCGAACGTGGGCATGGGCGGTTGTGGCTCCTCCACGAAGCTCACACGCATGGCCGTGGCCTTGCTCTGTCGGGAGAACGGCACCCCCTTGAAGCTGAGCGTCCTCAGGGCACTGCTGATCGGTTCCTTCACCGAAAGCTGTCGCAGCACCCGAAGAATGTGCAACGTGCCGAACGACATCGGGAACTGGGGTGTGCGCCTTTCGGCCACGGACGTGATAACGGAAATGGATGGTGGGCTGGCTAGCATGGGTTGCATCCCGGCAGGTCGGGCCATCGAGGGTTGGTCCCCTTTCCGGTGCACCAAGGTGCCAATGGCATGTCGCACTAACAAGTCGTTATCGGAAACTTCACATTGGATGACCGATCGCTTAACGATCCCATGGGCACCTGCATGCGCTCCCGCTTCAGAACAACCCACCGTCGCGGACACCGGGCACCTTTCCCAAATGCTTGTAAGCCCGTTCAGTACACTGGCGCCCCCGTGGCGTGCGCATCAGATAGCCTTCCATGATCAGGAAGGGCTCGTATACTTCTTCAATGGTACCGGCCTCTTCACCCACGGCAGTGGCAATGGTGTTCAATCCAACAGGGCCACCACTGAATTTATCGATGATGCAGAGCAGGATGCGGTTGTCCATTTCATCCAGGCCATGGGCATCCACGTTCAGTTGCTTCAGGGCATGTTGCGCGATGGCCAGATCGATGCTGCCATCGCCCTTGATCTGGGCGAAGTCGCGCACACGTCGCAACAACGCGTTCGCGATGCGCGGGGTTCCACGGCTGCGCCGCGCGATCTCAGTTGCGGCATCATGAGCGATGGGTACGTTGAGAATGCTTGCGCTACGCTTCACGATCCCAGTAAGTACGGTAGCGTTGTAGTAATCGAGGCGGCTGTTGATGCCGAAGCGCGCACGTAACGGCGCTGTGAGCAGACCGCTCCGAGTGGTGGCACCCACCAACGTGAAGGGATTCAGGCTGATCTGCACCGTGCGCGCATTCGGTCCGGCATCGATCACGAGGTCGATGCGGTAGTCCTCCATCGCACTGTACAAGTACTCCTCCACGATCGGGCTCAGCCGGTGGATCTCGTCGATGAAGAGCAGATCGTGCGGCTCCAGGTTGGTGAGCAACCCGGCCAGGTCGGCGGGCTTGTCCAGGACCGGTCCGCTGGTAATACGCATACCCACCCCCATCTCTTGGGCAATGATGGTGGCCAAGGTGGTTTTGCCCAGGCCCGGTGGGCCGTGCAGCAGCACATGGTCCAAGGCCTCGCCGCGCATCTTGGCCGCCTGCGTAAAAACTTTCAGGTTATCCGTAACGGCATCCTGCCCGGAGAAATCCTGGAAACGGCGTGGGCGCAGCACTTGCTCCATCTCCTTATCGGAGGAGGCGTGCTGTTCGCTGCGGACATCGAAAGGTTCGGGCATGTGATCCGGGAGAGGTGGTAAAGAAACAGGGTATGGGTGAAGGTTGACCGATGTACGTTCGACCGGGTGTACCACTGATCGCGAATGCTCCCGTTCCCATGCCCCCGGTCGCACCATGGCCAACCGTATCCGCGAAGGAGTGATGCGGTGGGCAACTACTTTCCGTGCCCGACAAGTCGGGACAGGTTGATGATCCACTCCATCCTTCGCGACAAAGCCACGCGTCTCTACCTCATCCTCGGGGGCTTCTTCGTGGCGAACGCATTGATCGCCGAGATGATCGGGGTGAAGTTGTTCCAGTTGGAAACCGCCCTCGGACTTCCCATTGCCGATTTCAGCTTGCTTGGACAGGAGCATTTGTCATTCGTACTGAGCGTTGGCGTGTTGCCCTGGCCCATCGTCTTCATCATGACCGACGTGATCAACGACTACTACGGTGTGCGAGGCGTGCGCTTCCTCACCGCGCTCGCAGCAGCGCTCATCGCCTTCGCATTCGTGGTCATGTATTTCGCCATGGGCATGCCACCAGCGGGTTTTTGGGTCGGCATGAACAGCGATCGGGGCGTGCCTGACATGCAGGCCGCGTTCTCGGGGATCTTCGGCCAAGGCATGAACATCATCGTGGGTTCGCTAACGGCCTTCATCATCGGACAACTGCTGGATGCCTTCATCTTCCGCCGCATCAAACGGATCACCGGGGACAAGCGCATCTGGCTGCGCGCTACCGGCAGCACGATCATCAGCCAACTGATGGACAGCGTGGTGGTGACCTACGTGGCCTTCTGGTTGTTGCGCGATGACTTCACGTTCGCGCGTTGCACGGCCATGGTGCTCACGGCATACACCTACAAGTTGATCGTGGCCGTGCTTGCAACACCGCTTGTTTACGCGGTGCACGCTCTGGTGGAGCGATACCTTGGCCCCCGGAAAGCGATGGAAATGCGTGAGGCCGCAATGAGCAGGGAGAACACGGTCATTCCTGTGGAGCGGGGATAGTGCGCCAAAGGACCATGGTCGATTCCGTCATCATCGAACCCGTCACCAAGCACGACGATGAGGGTTTCCATCGCCTGGTTAACACGGAACGCGACCGACTTTCAGGTTTTTTCCCGCTCACCACCGAACGCTGCAGCGATGTACGCAGCACGCGCAAATATTTGAAGGAGATCGTGGACCGCAGCAGCAAGCGCGAATTCTACTGCTTCGTGCTGCGCGAGTTCGAAGGCGGCGCCCCGATCGGTGCCGTGTTCTTGAAGCAATTCGACTGGACGATCCCCAAGTGCGAGACGGCCTACTTCATTTCACAGGCTTACGAGAAGCACGGTTTGGGCAGCATGGGCGTGATCTGGGCCACGGACTTCGCCTTGAGCCAGTTGGGGGTGAACAAGGTGTACGCTCGCATCGCCCCGGAGAACATTGCAAGCATCCGTGTTGCGGAGAAATGCGGCTTCGAACGCGAAGGACTTATCCGCCGCGACTTCCGTGCGGGCAACGGCGACCTGATGGACGTTCTGCTTTACGGCCTCTTGCGCTGATCACTTGGCCGGAGGCGGCGTCCATTTCACCACCGTGCGATCGACCGCCGGGACCGTCCGCAGATAGTCATAGATGGCGCCCAGGTCCTGCTCCGTCATGCCCGCGTACATGGTCCATGGCATCACGGTCTGGAAATCGTTCTTGGACCAATCGATGGCCGGCAGCGTGTAGGCGCTATCGGTGTACAGTTTGAAGCGGTCCAGGAACTGCTTCTTCGTCCAGTTGCCGATACCGTTAGCATGGGGGGTGATGTTGGCCGAGCGCACCACCGCACCCGTGGGCATCTGGAATCTGAATCCGCCGGCGAACGTGGGGCCGATCTTCTCACCTTTCTCCGTTTCTGTGTGGCATTCGATGCAAGCGGCTGCATTGGCCATGTAAGCACCGTAGGCTACGGGATCGCTAGGGTCGCGACGGTCCATGGGCGCTGCGGGTGAAGGAATGGTGTGCAGGATCACGTTCACCGGGAACGCGGGTTCACTGGGAGGTGGGGTGTTCTCCTGTTCGGGTAAGCTGCGCAAATAGGCGATGATGCTGTGGACATCCTCGGTCGCGAGCTTGTTATAGTTCGGGTAAGGCATCACCGGGAAGAACGGGTGGCCATCCTTGCTCACACCGCTGGTGATCGCCCGGTAGATCTC
>JBATMK010000273.1:0-19440 GCA_049289815.1 Flavobacteriales bacterium | reverse complement strand
TCGCCCCCGGGGATCTTCTTGTACAGCACCAGCTGCTCATCGAGCATGAATTTCCCCGTGACTTCCGTATTGCCGTCCAATGGTGCATTGAGGTCTTCCTCGGTGCCGATCCCTTGTTTCGCCTTCTCCTTCACCCAGCCGAACAGGAGCCCGCTGGGCTGGTTGCGTTCGCGAAGGACCGGCGCTTGCGTTCGCGCCGCGAACATCACCGGGTTCGTCACAGCCTTGATGAAGCCCTCGTCGTACTTGCGGAAGAGGATGTTGGTCTCGATGAACACCCGCTTGGGCCAGCGCCCACTGCGTGTTATGATGTCCAGTCCTTCCTGGAAACTGAGCCCGCCCACGGCCAGATTGTACGTGCCCGGCTTCAAACTATCGGCCACCATGCGGAAAGCGAGCGAGCTGCCCACGATCACGTCATGCGGTGCTTCACCTTCACTGTACAGATAGCCCTCGGCCTTGATCCGGTTACTGCCTTGGAGGTGCTGTCCAGTGTCGTAGTTGATCGGCACCCATTTCACGAACGCAGCATACCCCAAGGTGAGCACGGCGAACGTGAGGAACATGCGCTTCACCATGATCTAGAACTGGAAGTAGATGAAGGCGCTGCCGCTGCCACTGTTGGTGAGCAGGAGGAACAGCATGATACCATATGCATACGGGCGCCACGCCGCGCGCCGCGTGCGCGCCTTGTCCTCGTTGCCCGAATGGAAGAGGTGGTATACGACCACGGGTATGCTCAGCAACCCGATGAAGAAGATGATGAGCGGTTGCAGGTCGCCGCTCGTCCAGTTGCCCGCAAGCGCCTGCACGTATGCGATCACGTGCTCGAAGTTGGGCAGCTTGAACAGCAGCCACGCCAGGGTGACACACGTGAAAACGAAGAGCGTGCTCACCAACCTCGGCAGCTTGAACGGCCCGCCGAACCTGTCCTGCAGCAAGCGTTCCACCGCCAGCAATACCCCGTGGAAGGCGCCCCAGACCGCATAACTCCATGCGGCGCCGTGCCACAGGCCCCCGAGCACCATGGTCAGCATGAGGTTGGTGTAGGTGCGCACCGGCCCTTTCCGATTACCGCCGAGCGGGATGTACAAGTACTCGCGCAGGAAACTGCTGAGGCTGATGTGCCAGCGCTTCCAGAATTCGCTGAAGCTGCGCGAGAGGTACGGGAAGTTGAAGTTGGTCATCAACGTGTAGCCGAAGAGGTGACCAAGGCCGATGGCGATGAGCGAGTAGCCTGCGAAATCGGCGAAGATCTGCATGCTGTACCCGAAGAGCAACGCGATCAAGGTGATGGATGAGAGGCCCTTGAAATAGGGATAGGTGAGCCAGAACGTCTGTTCGCTCATGTTGTCGGCGATCACCATTTTCAGGAAGTAGCCCACCACCAGCGCACCGATGGCCTTCTCCCAATCCACCTTGCTGAAATACTTGGTGGCGATCTGCGGGAGGAAGTCCTTGGCCTTCACGACCGGACCGGCTACCAACTGCGGGAAAAAGGATTTGAAGGCCGCGCTGCGCAAGCTGTGCTGCCAGATGTTCTTCACGATGATGCTCTTGTATTCCGGCAGGTCGCGACCACGGTATGCATCCACCGCCAAACTGATACCTTGGAACGTGAAGAAACTGATGCCGATGGGCAACGGGATGCTCACCAGGAAGGCGCCCAGTTCGGTGCCGCTGAAGAAACTCCGGCCGAAGAGCGGGCTGTATTTGAAGAAGAGCAGGATGCTGAGGTTCACCACAACGCCGAGCGTGGCGTAGAGCTTCCGCCGCCCCGCTGCGCCATGCACAGCGCCGTAGCTGGCCACGATGTTGATGCAGATGCTGATCACCAGCAGGGTAAGCAGCCAGGGTTCGCTGTACGCATAGAAAATGAAGCTTGCCGTAATGATCAAATGCAGCTGCAACCGACGCATGAACGGCAGGTAGTACAATAGGAATGTGGGCGCCAGCAGGCAGAGGAAGTCGAGGCTGTTGAAGAGCATGGTGCTGGCCGCCCGGGCCCGGCATGGTGGTGAGCGCGAAGTACGCCTGTGCCAACGCGCCGCGGTACGACTTGGTCCGCAGGGGATGAACATGACCGTGTTATTCGGTCCGGCCGGACCGGTGCATGGCCTTGTCGCACAACCGATCGCACGTTCATCCCATGGCTGCGCTTTGGATCGCGATCGACGTTATCCTTGTGGTCCTCTCAACCAAAGAACATGAAAGCACCTCTACTCCTTTGTGCCACTATGCTAGCTACCTCGATCATGGCGCAACCGGCCAACGACGAGTGCAATAATGCCCAGCTCATCCTCGTCTGGCAGGTGGGCCAATGCCCCGCTCAAGGAACCGCAGGGAACAACGAGGACGCCACCCATAGCGGCGTGCCTGCTTGTGGCTTGGGCACAGCGTCTTACAAAGACATATGGTACACCTTCAATAGCGGGGCCAATACGGAGATCACCATGGATGTGGTCTTCTTCACGATCGACGAATGGGGGATCGAGGTGTTGGATGCCTGCAACGGCACCAGCTTGTTCTGTGACAGTACCTCCTCGAACCAGTATCTCGTCCCGGTTTCGACCGCTACCGATTATTTGATCCGCTTCTTCACCAACAGCAGCTTTGCCGGTGGAGGGCTCTTCACCCTTTGCCTGAGCGGACCGGGCACAGTGCCGGTGTGCGACGCAGGGGATATCACCACCGATCAGGGCCTCAGTTCTGTCAATGTCTGTACTGACGGCGTTCCGGATGTCATCGGCTTCAACAGCACTTCATCTTCAAGCGAGAACTACACCCTCGTTCTCACCCATCTGGGAGGTCGGATCCTGTATGCTTTCGTTGACCCCATCGATTTCGATACCGTGCCCGTGGATTCATATACCATCTATGGCGTCAGTTTCAATGGCGCCTTGGGTCCGGTTGTTCCCGGAGACGATGTTTATGCCCTTACATCGACAGGTTCCTGCATTGAAGTGAGCACCATTGGTGCCGTGGTGAACGTGGACAATTGCGCCGGTGTAAGCGGGATCGCGAATGCCAACGAGGGGGTGTGGTCCGTTCAGCCGACGACCCCAGGCGGTTATCCGGCCCTCATTTCCCCGATCGATGTTCCGGAGGCGCGAGTAAGCATCCTGGATCCGAGCGGCAGGGAGGTATGCTACACCAGCCGGTCGTTCAGCAAGGGGGAACCTACCGACCTGCAATGCGAGGTGCATCCTGCACGCGGCGTGTATGCCATCGCCGTACAATGGCCCACGGGTCGTGAAGTGCTGCGTGTGATGATCCGGTGAGGCACAGGCGCTGGAGTATTTTGGCGGCGCATACATCGTACGCTCATGCCCATACGCCGCCCCTTCAACCTGAAACAATGGATCGCGGACAACCGCGACCTGTTGAAACCCCCTGTCGGCAACAAGAACCTGTACGCCGATGCCGGGGACCACATCGTGATGATCGTTGGCGGCCCCAATGCCCGCAAGGACTACCACTGGAACGAGACCGAAGAGCTCTTTTACCAGCTTGAAGGCGACATTGAAGTGGGCATCCAGGAGGAGGGCAAGGCGGTGACGATTCCGATCAAGGAAGGCGAGATGTTCCTGTTGCCATCCTGCGTGCCGCACCAACCAAGGCGTGGGGCAGGTACCGTGGGCTTGGTGATCGAGTGCAAGCGCGACGACCGCGAGATGGAAGATGGCCTGCAGTGGTACTGTGAGAAGTGCAACAATAAGCTGCACGAGTACCGTTTCGTGCTGCGCAACATCGAGCAGGACTTCCTGCCGCGGTTCAAGGATTTCTATTCCAACGAGCAACTACGCACCTGCGCCAAGTGCGGGCATGTGATGGAGGCTGATAAGCGCTTCGTGTGAAGGATCATTCAATTTCACCTCGAACGCGGTCGAGAGGCGAACTGCTCACGATAGACATCCACACCCACATCTTACCGGAGCACATCCCCGATTTCGGGAGCCGCTTCGGGTACCGGGGATTCGTGCACCTCGATCACCACCGGCCGGGTTGTGCGCGGATGATGATGGACGACAAGTTCTTCCGCGAGGTACAGGCCAATAGTTGGGACCCACAGGTGCGCATCGGCGAGTGCGATCAACATCATGTGCATGTACAGGTGATCAGCACTGTGCCGGTGATGTTCAGCTACTGGGCCAAACCGCAGGACACGCTGGCGCTCTCGGAGTTCCTCAATGACCATATCGCAGGGATCGTGCACCAGTATCCGGCACGTTTCGTGGGCCTTGGCACTTTACCCATGCAGGATGTGGACCTTTCCATCAGGGAACTGGAGCGCTGCAAACGCATCGGTATCGAAGGCATCCAGATCGGTACGCACATCGAAGGGGTGAACCTCGGAGAACCCCGCCTGTTGCCCATCTTCCAAGCATGTGAGGAGCTGGGCATGGCGCTCTTCGTGCATCCGTGGGATATGATGGGCAAGGACCGTATGGACAAGTACTGGTTGCCCTGGCTCGTGGGCATGCCGGCCGAAACCGCACTCGCGATCAGTAGCATGATCTTCAGCGGGCTCTTCGAGAAATGCCCCAAGCTGCGCGTGGCCTTCGCGCATGGTGGGGGTTCGTTCCCGGCCACTATCGGTCGGATACAGCACGGTTTCGAAGTGCGACCCGACTTATGTGCCGTCGACAATGACGTTGCCCCCATGAAGTACCTCGGACGCTTCTGGCTGGATTCATTGGTGCATGATCCCCGCATGTTGGAGATCGTTACCGATATGTTCGGGGCGGACCGCATTGCCATGGGCACGGACTATCCCTTCCCGCTGGGCGAACAGGAGCCCGGGGCATTGATCCGCAGCATGCCCTGGTCCGATGACAAGAAGGAAATGTTGCTGGGCGGTGCCGCGCTGCAATGGCTCAATGCGGCGCGCGAGCGTTTCGTCTGAGACCTATCGCACCAGGTTCACGTGCCCAATGAGCCTGTGCTTCTCGCCGCTGACCTCGCTGTATTGGATCTTCCACACGTAGGTATCGATGGGTGATTGAACGCCGCTGTACGTTCCGTTCCAGGTGGAGCGCAGGTCGTCGCCTTTCCAGATCTGCTCGCCCCACCGGTTGAACACCAGTAGCTCGAAGTCCTTCACCTCTTCGCCCAGTGCGAAGAAGACGTCGTTCACGCCATCGCCATCGGGTGTGAACGTATTGGGCACGTAAAGCGAGCCGTCCACCACCACCAGCACCTGGTCATTGGCTTTGCAGCCGTTGGTGTCCGTGAGTTCGATGGTGTACAATGTGGTCGTTTCAGGCGAGGCCAAGGGTTCCAGGCAATCTGTGCAGCCCAATAGTTCCGTTCCGGGGGACCACAGCACCACCCCCTCGCCGACACCATGGAGCTGTGTCGCATCGCCGAAATCGATCTCCACGTCCTGTCCAGCATACACCGTGGGCATGGGGAAGAGATCCACGAAAGCATATGCCGTATCCGTGCATCCTGCCGGGCCCGTGACCACAACTTGATAGGTGGTGGGCGTGGATGGTGTTGCCGTCGGGGTCTGCGACGAGGCATCATCCAACGAACCTCCCGGGGACCATGCATACGTGCCACCACCACTGGAGAACAGCATCACACGTTCGCCCGGGCAGATGATCGTATCGGGCCATGCATGCGCGGCAACGATCACCACATCCACGAAGGCACTGTCCAATACGCTGCCACATGCGTTGCTGAAGGTGCACACATAGTACATCGGTGCCGGTGGGGTAACGAACGGATCGGCAACGTCCAAGACGGTTATCCCAGGTGCGGATTGCCAAGCGTAACTGTTCGCGCCGCTGGCTTGCAGCTGGACGGCGTTGCCCGGACAGGTCGCAGTATCGTTCAGTACCGGCACGGGCACCGAGAACTGGACGAAGACCGTGAGGGTATCCTCGATCAAGCAGCCACCGGGGGTGGTTATGGTCACCACGTAGTCAGTCGTGTCGACCGGCGTTGCCACCGGGTTCTGCAACGTGGCATCGTTCAATGTTGCACTTGGCGTCCACACGTAAGTGCCACCGCCGGTAGCAGTGATCGGGGTGCTTTCACCCAGGCATATCAGCGTGTCGGGACCAGCACCCCCTGCGGGCACACTGAACAGTATCGTCACGCTCGCAGTATCACTTCCACAGGCGGTGGTTGCGGTGACCGTGTATGTGATCGTGCTGATCGGTGTGGCCCAGGGATCGGCAATAGCGGCATTGCTCAGGTCGGTGGGCGGGTCCCAGCTGTATGTGTCGCCGCCGTAGGCTTGGAGTTGAACACTATCGCCGGCACAGAGCGGACCGGCCGGATCAACGGAAGCAAGCGGGAACGGTAGTACTTCCAACTGAAGGTAGGCCGTGTCGTCCGGTGTGCATGCGGTCGAATCGCTGAGCACCATCATCACGGTGTACACACCCGTATCGCCATACGTGTACTGTGGCTCGAAATCCGTGCTGGTGTTGCTGTCGCCGAACGACCAGCTGTATGTGCTGCCTCCTGTGCTATTGTTCACGAACTGCACCGGAGTGCCCAGGCACATGCTGCTGGGTCCGTTGATCGAGATCACCGCAATGGGCTGGTTCAGGTTGAACTTGAACACACCCAGATTGCAGTTGAAGCTGTTGTTGGTGTTGCTCCACGCGCCAGGTGTTGTGGGGAAATCATCGTTGCTGAGATTACACCCGGCGCACACCGCCTGGTACACGTTGCCGTTCTTGTCGAACCTGCTCGTACCGCCATCCACATGCTCGGCACTGATGCCACCTCCGAAGAACGTGGCATAGTTCAGCGCAACGGCTTCCGGCTCCAGTACCATCAAGTAGAAATCGCTGCCATCCGTGTTCGGCTGGAAGGTGCCCGGTGTGGTAGGCAGGCCGGTAGTGCTGCTGCCGAACAGTCCAGCGTTCGAGTTCACCGTACCGCCCCAGCCGCTGAAATAGATCTGCCCGCAATCGCTCACCAGGAACGCGCTCGGCGACAGGTCTTCGGTAGCACTACCGTTCCCGATGATCGTGCTCCACACCGATGCATCAAGATCGTGCGAGAATTTGTGGATGAATTGCGAGCTGTTCGCATTGTTGTATTTGCCCGGTGTAACCGGATACGCCCCGTATGTCTGGCCCACCACGAAAACCTCATCGGCAAGGTTCAACTGCACGAAGTAGCTCTGATCATATGAGCCCGTGCCCAGATAGGTGCCGCTCAAACGCGATGTGCCCGTTGCATTGTACCGGACGATGTACCCATCGGACACACCGCTGAAGGATGCATTGAAGGGCGTTCCGCCGAGCGGAAGGTTGGCGCTGGTGGTGCCGCCGGTAACGAACACCTGCCCATTGCTGTCGAACTGAACCCCGTATCCGCTATCGGTTCCGTTGCCACCGTGGTAGGTGCCCCAGAGCAGGCTGGTGAGAGAAGCGTTCAGCCTGAAGATGTATGCATCCTGGAGGCCACCCCCGAACGCTGCTTGCGGCGCCCCAGCCGTCGTCGGCACATTGCTGCTCTCGGTGCTGGTGGCCACAACGGGATCGCCGTTCGCATCCAGGGCGATCTCCCCACGGAAGGCGTCGCCGTAATTGTGCGCCAACGGCGCGTTGTTGTTCAAGGCATCGTTGCCCGTGCCGCCCATGAAGGTGGATCCGATCAAGGTTGTGGCGTCGGCACTGAAGTGGGCAACGAACCCATCGCTACCGCTCAAGTGGCTGTATCCATAGCCCACCCCGAAGATCAACGCCGGGCCTCCACCGAAGCTGTTGTCGTAACACCCGGGCGTCACCGCGAAATCGCTGCTGCCCGTGCTGCCGAACACGAAGAGTTCGTCGTTGTCGTTCACCACCAAACTGTGCGGGCTCTCGTTGCCGTTGGCGCCACCGAGGTACGTGCTCCACACCAAGTTGGTGCCGTCGGGCAACCACTTGCTGATCCCGATGTCGATCGTGTTCCCGTTGAAGTTCGCACCGAGCACGCCAAGCGTCGTCGGGTAGCCAACGCCGAACACGATTCCACCGCCGTACAGGTGACCATCGTCATCGTAGGTGGCCGTGAACCCGAAGTTGTCCGCCATGCTGCCGCTGTAGCTGCCGAAGGTCAGCGTGGGGTCGATGATGAGTTCCGCACCTTTCCATGGTTTCACATCGAACGACACCACATTGCGCTGGAGCCGGTACTTCGAAGGGACTTTGAGCACTAATGCTTCCGGTACCGCATCCACATAGCGGATGATCTCCGAGATCGGCGCTTCCTCCACTACTTCACCTGCAGCAGTGCGCACATGGATCCTTCCGTCGCGCAACTCCAGTGCATCCTGTCCATCGTACCGCATGCTGATGATCGAGGGGTCCACATCTGGCGCAACGACCAGGTCATACTTCACCCCATGGCGGCCATCGATCCTCAGGTCGATACCGGGATAAATGCCTTTCACCCACACCTCACCATACACGCC
Organism: Flavobacteriales bacterium; assembly: GCA_049289815.1. Classification (GTDB taxonomy): domain Bacteria; phylum Bacteroidota; class Bacteroidia; order Flavobacteriales_F; family PHOS-HE28; genus PHOS-HE28. Next base: position 11,015 of record JBATMK010000273.1, on the reverse strand, counting down.
GCAGCCGCTGCCCCACCCCGACGGATCATTGCCGATGAAATAGTTCTCGTAGGCCACTTGCTTCAGCCGGCCTTCCGGTGTGCCTCCCTGACTTCCCTCGAAGGTGACCCGGTACGCATGTGCCTTGCGCGGCTCGAACCGCTCCCCGGCATGTACCTGCGCATGATGCTCATGCTCGCCACCGGAAACCAGCACATAGGTGAGGGCGTTGCGCTCCACGAACATCGCTCCGCCCGGGAGCATGGCCCGGTAGAGCACCTGATCGGGCCATTGCCCTTTGTTCTCCGTGAAACGTGCCGTCGGCCCCTGCGCCTGCAGCGTACCCAGACCAATGAACAACGCTATGATGGAGAGGGAACGCAAGGGTTGGGTGGAAGGGCTACCGAAAGTACCGTGCGGAAGACCGGAAACCGCCCATGAACGTTGCTTGGCCGGGGATCCAAGGGGATGGAACGGCACGGACCTGTCCTGAGTACGTGGGGGCACAGCCTACTTTTGTGGCCGGAGCCTTGAAGCCGGACCCGTTCGTCCCCCTTCGTCAAACAGCTCCGGCAGACCGGTGAGCGACGCGATCAAGCACGAATGCGGATTGGCCTTCATCCGCCTGCGCAAACCCCTGCACCACTACCAGCAGAAATACGGTACGGCCTTCACCGGCATCAACAAGCTGTTCCTCCTCATGGAGAAGCAGCACAACCGCGGTCAGGACGGGGCTGGGGTGGCCAGCATCAAGCTGGACCCCGCACCGGGGGACAATTTCATCGATCGCAACCGCAGCACCGATAAGCAGGCCATCCAGAAGATCTTCGGGGGCATCCACAAGGCCTGCCAACAGGCCATCGACAAGGACGCCACCCTTGCCACCGATGTGGATCGGCTGAAGAGGGAGGTTCCTTTCCTCGGCGAGGTGCTATTGGGCCACCTGCGGTATGCCACCTATGGGAACGGCGGATTGGAGAATTGCCATCCTCGCCGCCGCTTGAGCAACTGGATGACGCGCAACCTGGTGCTCGCCGGCAACTTCAATATGACCAATGTGGACGAGCTTTTCGACCTGCTCGTGAGCATCGGCCAGCACCCCAAGGAGCACAGCGACACCATGACGGTGCTCGAGAAGATCGGCCACTATTTGGACGTGGAGAACGATCGCTTGCGGCAGATCCACCACCAGCTCGGCTACAACGACACGCAGATCACGGCGGCTATCGGCGAGAAGATGGACGTGGCCGGGATCCTGCGCATGAGCGCCATGGACTTCGATGGTGGTTACGCCTTCGCCGGGTTGATCGGCCATGGCGATGCCTTCGTGTTGCGCGATCCGGCCGGCATACGCCCATGTTTCTGGTACGCCGATGACGAATTCGTGGTGGCGGCCAGCGAACGACCGGCGATCCAAACGGCTTTCGGCGTGAAGACCGACCAGGTGCAGGAGCTGCGGCCCGGCCACGCGCTCATCGTGCGCAAGAACGGTTCCTTCAGTGAGGAGGAGATCCGCCAACCCGTGGAGAAGCGCTCATGCAGTTTCGAACGCATCTATTTCAGCCGGGGCAGCGACCGCGATGTGTACCGCGAGCGCATCGCGTTGGGCCGCAATGTGGTTCCCACCATCCTGGACGCCATCGACCACGACCTGACGAACACGGTCTTCAGCTTCATCCCCAACACCGCCGAGGTTGCGTGTTACGGGATGCTGAAGGGATTGGAGGATGAGCTGAACAAGGTGAAGGAGCGCATGATCACGGAGCTGGGCCCGAAGCCCGCGCCCGGCAAGCTGCGCGAGATCCTGGCCATGCGGCCGCGGCTGGAGAAGGTTGCGATCAAGGATGCCAAGCTGCGCACCTTCATCACCAACGATAACGCCCGCGATGAACTGGTGGCGCACGTGTACGACATCACATACGGCAGCGTGCGTCCGGGTGTGGACAATCTGGTGGTGATCGATGATAGTATCGTGCGCGGCACCACATTGAAACAGAGCATCCTGAAAATGCTCGATCGCCTGGATCCGAAGCGCATCGTGGTGGTGAGCAGCGCGCCGCAGATCCGCTACCCCGATTGCTACGGTATCGACATGGCCAAGCTCGGCGACCTCGTCGCCTTCCAAGCGGCCATCGCCCTGCTGAAGGAGACCAAACAGGAGAATGTGATCGATGATGTGTACGATCGTTGCGTGGCCGAAGTGGGCAAGCCCATGCAGACGATCACCAATGTGGTGAAGGAGATCTTCGCGCCGTTCACCGATGAGCAGATCAGCGCCAAGATCACGGAGCTCCTCACCCCGCCGGACGTCAAGGCCGAAGTGCGCATCGTATACCAAGGCATCGATGGATTGCGCAATGCCTGTCCTCAGCATACGGGCGATTGGTACTTCACCGGGAACTACCCCACACCCGGCGGCAATCGCGTGGTGGATCGCGCATTCATCAACTGGATGGAGGGGAAGAACGTGAGGGCGTATTGAGACATTGTTCCATGTGCTCACGTGACCAATGAGAAAGGACAGATGGCCACATGAGCACATGGCCACATGGTCACATGATCTGGATCCTCTTCTTCTTCCTCAACTTCTTCAGCTGCTTCACCGTCCCGTTCAGCTGTGCATCGCCGTGCAGCACGATGCGAGATGAGCCATCCACTTTGACTTTCGCCATGGGGTTGAGGTCGATCACGGTTCCGGGTTGGGCGTGCAGCTCGCTGCCGTTCACCAGTTCCAGCGTGGCACCGGAACCGATGTAGACGCGCGCTTTCTCAGACAGGACCAAGCGCGTTGGGTCGCTGAAGTAGGTGCGGCCCCGGAAATTCTCCGGCTTATCGATCCGCGTGGGTGTGCGACTGCGGTCAAGCAGGATACGCTTGCCATCCGCCAGCCACAGCGCGTAACCACCGAAGCCGCTCACGGTGTGCAGCACGATGCTGTCCGCGCACCAGCGCACATCGCGGTCCAGGAAGGTGTCGTCATTGCGCACATGCAGCAATTGGCTCCCATCGGCGCGCTGTTCCAGCAATTGCACACTGATCGGGTTCAAGTGGATCACGCGATTGTTCGGTTTGCCTCCAGCGTATCTGTCCCTGGCGCCGCTGCTCACCAGCGTGAGCATGTTGGCTGTGCCGGGATTCGTACCCATGCCCAGCTTGTTGTTGCCCGTGGGGGTAAAGCCTTGGCGCGTGTGGCCGTAGATCAGTCCCTTATCGATCACCTGGCCGTCGCGCACCTCGATCCGTGGGCCGATGTTCTCGCTGCGTTGCAACTTGCCATCGCCGTTGCGGTCGAACACCGGGAATTCCAGGTCCTGGTGCCCGGTGAGGGGGTTGGCCAGCCGTGTGTCAACGATGTACGGCTCCGTGTTGCCGGCCCACAAACACTCGAAGCGCACCGTATCGCCACGCGGGGCCACATCGAAGGCTCCGCTGGCGGGCAGCGCGCGTAGGTAGTCCGCATCGCCACCGAAGATGCCCGATCCCGCTTTTTCCTCGCGGTCCACTTGCACATAGGCATGCAGGCTGGGCACGATGCCCGCCACGCACGGCATGATGTCCTCGAAGTGGAAGCGGTCCGTTGGTGATCCGTTCTTCTTCCAGCCTTGGTGGTTCTCCAACCAGATCCATTGGGGGAATTCATCCGCATCGAGATACGGGATGCGGATGCGCAAGGCGTCGCCGGAAGTCACGAAATCGCGCAGTATGAAGAGGCCCGTATCCCCTGTCATCGGGTCGATGTCGCCGTTGATGTAGGTGCCGCTCGTGTTCCGGGCATTGATCAATGCCGGGGCATCGGGCGCTTTCCAACCCAGCCGGTCGCGGTCCCATGCACTGGCCGTGAGCAGGCTGCTGTTGGCCGCGCCCATGAGGCTCCAGCCGCCTTGCAAGCAGATGAAGTAGCTCTGGAAGCCGGGTGCATTGCCACCACCGCTATGGAAGTTGTTGCCGCCCAACAACAGGTGGTTGTACTCGTGTTTCAGGATCTCGAACGGCAATCCGTTCATCGCCCCGAAGCGGCTTTGCGAATCGCTGCCGCATCCGAAGATGGGCGGTATGCTGCCCGGATCGGTGCTGCCTTGGCCGTGGGTGAGCCGTTGGTGATTGCGGAAGATCACCATCACGTGATCGAACGAGTGCGGATCATCGCGCCCAGCCACCTTTCGCATGCCGGGTTTTCCATTGTTCCGCCAGAGGTCGAAGTCAGCGATGGAAAGGCCATGCCTCGTTCGGAAACTGCCCATAGCATTCACCAGCTTCACCGCTTGGACACCAGCAGCTTGATAATCATCACCGCTCATTTCGCTCTCCTTCACGCTCATCACGCCATCGATGTAGTCGCCCAGAACGGTGTAGTTGCCGAGCGAGCAATCCTGGTAGTAGCGGGAGATCTTCGCTTTTTGCACGGGCATTCTCTGCGGATCGAAGAGGTCGTCCTTCCACTTGGGTAGCTGTCCCACGGGCCAGTGGTCCATGCCGGCATTGCGCGCTGGATCGCGCGAAGGATCCTTGTCGTAGATCATCTCCGCATAGATCACCAGGATGCGGATAGTGCCGTGCGGACTGAGATGCCAGCCGTACTCGCTGTTGAGAACCTCCACCGTATCAACGAGCGCGACCGGTTGTGCCACCAACAATCGGCAACCAACAGCCAACAGCACGATCAGGAAGAAGCGCATTGCCCCGAAATTAGCCTACGGCTTCGGTGCCTTGTACAGCGGCACCGTGCTGCATGGCTCGCCGAACATCAGGCTCTTCACCACGGGGAGGAGCTTCGCGCTCAATTCCACATAGGCATTGAGCGGCACGGGCAACTTGCTGCAGCCCTTCACCACCACCCGCGCATTGCGGTAGAGCTCTACGTCAAGTTGTTGCACGAAGCGCGTGAAAACCGCGCGCTCCAATTGATCTGCATCACCCTGGGTAACGAAAGTCGCATGCGGTTGCAGATGCGTGGCCACCAGCATGAAAGCCCATGTGGGGATGATCGCATCGGCCGAACAATGCACCGAAACGAATTTGCCTTGGTATTGCGACCAATCATGCGTCTTCGCAAAGGCGCGGAGATCATCCTCCCTGAGTGCGATCTCCTGCCATAGCAGCGGCTTCAGGTCGAAGACCTCTCGCTTGCCCTGCGGGTAGATCTCCTCCAGGTCGAGGGTCAAAATCCCGCTGGATGCGACTTTGTTGATGATCTCGGACATCGCCCCAAAACTACCGCACTGCGCGTCCTACCACCACTACTTCACCACCATCAACCTGCGAACCGTGGAAAGGCCCTGGCTCTCCAGGGCGATCGAATAGCACCCTGCGCTCAACGCACTCACATCAAAGGACAGCCTTCGCTTACCCGGTGACAGCCCACCATCGAAAAGCTGCGCAACAGTGTTGCCTGTAATGTCATACAGTATTATGCGGTAGTTGACAGCGGTTTCCACATCCAATCTCAACTCAAAGCGATCGTTCGCGGGATTAGGAAAGATCTGCATGAGGGGATCCGTCGCGAGGTCTTCGTCAATGCCGATGGGGAAGTTGCCCAGCTTGAAAACAGTACCCCCGGTGTTGCACACCCAAGCTCCTTGCAGGTCGTTGTCCAAGGCAATGCCACTAAGGCTTGAGACTCCTGCGGGCAAGGGATGGTTCTGCACGAATACACCGTCCGGTGTGAACTCAGCAACTCCGGCATCGCTGCTGCTTACCACGAACAGGTTCCCGGAGACGGGAGAGATGTCCAGATCCCCGTAGTTCACATCGAAGTTCGGCTGCACGGAGAATGTCTGGAGCGTGTCGCCGGTGTTGGGGTCGATCTCCGCGATGCGGTTGCCGATCACATTGCCGGGCACGTTGTCCTGTACCACGAAGAAGGTCTGTCGCGCGGGATGGTACGATCCGCCCACCACGTGGCTCACGCCAAAGGCAGTTGGCAACGTGTCGATCACGGCCAAGGTCACCTCATCGATGGCGTATATATCCACGGCATCGGTTTCACCGTTCATGAAGAGCAGCTGCCCCTGCGCCACTGCGGTGCCGTTCAGCGTCAGCGCTACAGGTGACATGTCCACGTCCACGTCGTTCGCCGATTCACCGGCAATAGGAGCGGAGGCGATGAACGCACCGCTTTGGTCGTAGCGGTCGATGGTCGCGCCGAAGCATCCGATCACCAATACTTCACCTGCCGTCGAGTTGTAGGCGATGCCACAAGTTCCACCGGTATTCGAAGGGTCGAACTGCGTGAGGATCGTGAGTTGCGCACTCAGCGGCACAATGGCGATGAAAAAAAGCAGGGTTGTAGAAAGAGCGTAGCGTGAAATCATGTGCGTGGGCTGTTGAGTGGATCGAATGTACCGAAGCACATCCGCAAACCGCTCACGAGAATTCGGGATGGCTTACATGAAGCCGAGTTCCAATTGTGCCGCCTCACTCATCATCGAGCGGTCCCATGCAGGTTCGAAGGTGATCTCCACCTTGGCACCGTTCACGCCTTGCACGCCGGCCACCTTCTGTTCAACTTCACCGGGTAGCGTTCCTGCCACCGGGCATGCCGGGCTGGTCAAGGTCATCTTGATGTAAACGCTCGCATCGTCGTGGATCACCACGTCGTAGATCAGTCCCAGCTCGTAGATGTCCACGGGGATCTCCGGGTCGTAGATGGCCTTGAGCGCATTGATGATGCTCTCCTCCAGTTGTTTCTTCTCCTCGGGCGTCATGACTTGGAGGAATAGGCGAGGGCGTAGCGTTTCATCTGGTCCATCATCGCGCTGAGGCCATTGCTGCGGTTCGGGCTCAGGTGCTCGCGCAAGCCGATGGAATCGATGAAGGTGAGCGGTGTGTTCAGGATCTCTTGTGGGGTGCGATCGTTCAGCACGCGCACGAGCAAGGCGATGAGGCCTTTGGTGATCATGGCGTCGCTATCAGCTGTGAAATGCACGACCCCGTTCTTCTGTTCAGCGTTCAGCCACACACGTGATTGGCAACCGCGCACGATGTTCTCCTCGGTCTTCTTCTCCGATGCGATCAACGGCAGGTCCTTGCCCAGCTCGATCAGGTGCTCATAACGGTCCTGCCAGTCGCTGAAGAGAGCGAACTCGTCCACCACTTCTTGTTGGGCTTGGGCGATGGTCATGGTGGCGGTCATCGCAACATCTTGGCTCCCTTCTTCACCCCGGCAACGAGCGCATCAACCTCCGCGATCGTATTGAAGCACGCGAAGCTCGCCCGCGTCGTCCCACTCACACCGAAGCGGTCCATCAGCGGCTGCGTGCAGTGGTGGCCTGTGCGCACGGCGATGCCTTGCTGATCGAGCAGGGTGCCGAGGTCGTAGTGGTGTACGCCTTCGATCACGAAGCTGATCACGCCCACTTTCTCCTTTGCGGTACCGATGATGCGCAGGCCATCGATGGCGAGCAACTCCTTGGTTGCGTGTTCGAGCAGCGCGCTCTCGTGCGCTGCCATGGCCTCCAGGTCGTAGTCCTGCATCCAGCGGATCGCCTCACCCAGCCCGATGATACCCGCGATATGCGGTGTACCCGCCTCGAACTTGAAGGGCAGCTTCGCCCAAGTGCTTTTCTCCAGCGTGACCGTATCGATCATCTCACCTCCGCCTTGCCATGGCGGCATGCGGTCGAGAATCTCTTCGCCGCCGTAGAGTACCCCCGTGCCCGTTGGGCCGTATGCCTTGTGTCCACTGAAGGCATAGAGGTCGCAGCCGAGGTCTTGCACGTCCACTTTCAAGTGCGGTACAGCCTGCGCGCCATCCACCACTGTAGTGATACCCTTCTTCCTCGCCTGCGCGATCAACTTCTTCACCGGGTTGATCGTGCCCAGCGTGTTGCTCACGTGGCTGATGGCGAGGATCCTGGTCTTATCAGAGAACGGCACTTGCTTCAGGTCCCATTCGCCACTGTCAGTGATCGGGATCACCTTCAGTACCGCGCCATGCCGCTCGCAAGCCAGCTGCCAGGGCACGATGTTGCTGTGGTGCTCCATGCCGCTGATCACGACTTCGTCGCCTTGCTTCAGGAGCAACTGACCAAGACTGGTCGCAGCGAGGTTGATGCTCGCCGTCGTGCCGCTGGTGAAGATGATCTCGTGCGCGTGCTTCGCGTTGATGTGCGCACGAACGGTCTCGCGTGCCGCCTCTTGCGCCTCGGTGGCCTTGGTGCTCAGCTTGTGAACACCACGATGAACGTTGGCGTTGATCGTCGCGTAATAGGCGCTCTCGGCCTTGATCACGCGGCGCGGCTTCTGGCTGGTCGCGGCGTTGTCGAAGTACACGAGCGGTTTGCCATGCACCAGCTCCTTCAGGATCGGGAACTGCGCGCGGATCTCCTCGACGTCGTAGCCCTTCTTCGTAACCGTGTCAGCCTTGATGCTCATAGCGCTTCGAGCTTCGCGTCGATCAAGCCCGCAAGGTGCTTCCGCCAGTCCTCGTTGGTGATGCGCTCGAGTACGTCCGTCATGAACGCGTGTGACAGCATGCGTCGCGCCTCATTCTCGCTCACGCCGCGTGAACGCAGGTAGAACAGTCCCTTCTCGTCCAGCCGGCCAATGGTGCAGCCGTGACTGCACTTGACGTCATCGGCGTAGATCTCCAGTTCGGGTTTGGTGAAGACCCGTGCTTCATCGCCTTGCAGGATGTTCGCGTTGCTCTGGTAGGCGCGCGTGCGCTGGGCATCCTGCTTCACGTACACCTTGCCGTTGAACACGCCCGTGCCCTTCTCCGCAATGATGCCTTTGTAGAGTTCGTCGCTGGTGCAATCCGGAACGTCGTGACCGATATACGTGTTGTTATCGCAGTGCGTCGTGCCGTTGAGGACGTAGACGCCGTTCAGTTCTGCATGGGCCTCAGGACCGGCCAATGCAACGTTCAGTTCGTTGCGGACAAGCGATCCGTTCAGCGTGGTGGTGTCGACGCTGAAGCGGCCTTTCGCGCCGATGCTCACGCCATCGAGACCGATGTGCGCTGGGCCGTTAGCTTCATTCTGTAGTAGATGGATCGTGAGGTTCGCAGCTACTCCGATCACGCTTTCGCGGATGCTGTTCAACAGCGTGGTTGATGCGTCGGTGCCGAAATGTTCAATGATCACATCCACCGTAGCGCCTTCATGCAACAGGAAGAGGTCGCGGGGCTGGATCAATTGCTGGCCACCGCTCGTTATGTGCAGGACGTGGATCGGCTTGCTGGTCTTCGTGCCTTTGGTGGCGAGGACGATCAGGCCGTCGGTGGGTGCGGCCGTGTTCATCGCCGTGAAGAGGCGGTCGCCAATGGGTGCGACCTGTCCGTAATGGGCTTTTACAGGGCCGTGCGCCAGGTGGTGCTTCAGACTGTCTATGACGAGGCCCTTGTCGGCTTTCAGATCATCGCTGAGATCTGCGCGGAAGTGGCCGTTGACGAAGACTACGCGAGTGACATCGAAAGGCAGGCGCTCCGGTATCGTGACAATCGCCTCGCCATTCGGCGCCACGTATGCATCCTTGAACAGCTTGCCGACGCGCGTGTATTTCCACGCTTCGGTCTTGATGCCGGGGACGGGCAGGGCTTGCGCCTGTGCCAATGCATCGGCTGCGCCGGGCCAGGTGCTGCCTTCTAACAACGGCAACACCGTTGCTTTGGGATCGGTAATGGTTGCGGTGCTCATCTTGGTATCGTCTCGGTCGACCCAGTGGGTCGACGCTACACCGCCTCCGATTTGATCCAATCGTATCCCTTCTCTTCCAGTTCGAGGGCCAGCTCCTTTGGTCCGCTCTTGATGATGCGACCATCGGCCATCACGTGCACGAAGTCAGGGATGATGTGGTCCAAAAGCCGCTGGTAATGCGTCACTACAATGAAGGCGTTGTCTTTTGAGCGCAGCTTGTTCACGCCGCCAGCCACGATGCGCAGCGCGTCGATGTCCAGGCCGCTATCGGTTTCATCGAGAATGCCCAGCTTGGGTTCGAGCATCGCCATTTGGAAGATCTCGTTGCGCTTCTTCTCGCCACCGCTGAAGCCCACGTTCAGGTTGCGGTTCATCAGGTCGGGGTCCATCTCCACCAGCTTCGCGCGTTCGCGAACGAGCGTGAGGAAGTCCTTGCCTCCGAGTTCGGCTTGGCCGTTGGACTTGCGCGTCTCGTTCAGTGCGGTGCGCAGGAAGTTCATGTTGCTCACCCCGGGGATCTCCACCGGGTACTGGAAGGCGAGGAAGATGCCTTTCCATGCGCGCGCTTCGGGGGACAGTTCCAACAGGTCCTGGCCTTGGTAGGTCACGGAACCGCCAGTGACTTCGTATTCGTCACGGCCCGCCAACACGTTCGCGAGGGTGCTCTTGCCCGAGCCGTTGGGGCCCATGATGGCGTGGACTTCGCCGGCCTTCACTTCAAGGCTCAAGCCTTTCAGGATCTCCTTCCCTTCGGTGCGGGCGTGGAGGTTGTCGATCTTCAACATGGTCATCGTCGTCTTGTCGACCCGGTGGGTCGACGTTACAGTTGGTTATCCTACAGACCCTTCAAGACTTACCGCCAACAACTTCTGCGCCTCCACCGCGAACTCCATCGGCAACTGGTTCAAGACCTCCTTGCAGTAGCCGTTCACGATCAGGCTCACGGCCTTCTCAGTTTCGATGCCACGCTGGTTGAGGTAGAAGATCTGGTCCTCGCCGATCTTGCTCGTGGTGGCTTCGTGCTCCACCATGGCGGTCGGGTTCTCGCTCTCGATGTAGGGGAAGGTGTGCGCACCGCAGCGATCGCCGAGCAGCAATGAATCGCACTGACTGAAGTTGCGTGCGTCCTTCGCGCCCTTGCCGATCTTAACCAGGCCGCGATAGCTGTTATTGCTGAACCCGGCACTGATGCCCTTGCTCACGATGGTGCTCTTCGTGCCCTTGCCAATGTGGGTCATCTTGGTGCCCGTGTCGGCCTGCTGGCGGTTGTTCGTCACCGCCACGCTGTAGAACTCACCGGTGCTGTAATCGCCCTTCAGCACGCAACTCGGATACTTCCAGGTGATCGCACTGCCGGTCTCGACCTGCGTCCAGCTGATCTTGCTGCGGTCGCCCAGGCAC
>JBATMK010000272.1:0-25390 GCA_049289815.1 Flavobacteriales bacterium | reverse complement strand
ATCCAAGGCCGAACGTGCTGAGGCCACCGAGCCAATTCCCCAAGGAAGCCACAACCAGCAAGGTGAAGCCCGACCAAGGACCGAGCGCCATGGCCGCCAATACCGCTTCGCTGCTGAAAGGCAGGATCGTGGCCGCCAGGAACGTGGCCAGGAACAACCCCCAGAGGCCGGCCCCGGACACGTCAACGGAAAAGACCTCCATATCGGTCAAAGGAAGCGTTCGGCACAGTGTTGGTCTTCGGCCACGCAACAACCCTCGCCCATGAAGCCTATTGCCCCCCTGCTTCTTCTCCTTGTCAGCACCCATCAACTGGCTGCGCAACGCAACGAGGAGGCTTCAAAAAGCAACAATGATCGCCGGCCCATGACCGTGAGTTTCGGCATGCGGCTCGGCATTCCCACAGGTGAGTTCGACCTGGTGTACGATCGGGAACTCTTCGGGCTGGGCGGCAACTTCAGCGTGCCCTTCCGTCGGCTGCCCTTCGAATGGGGCCTTGATATCGGCTGGGAACGCATGGGCAGCACGGAAACGACCGTTGCGATCGATGAAGAGTTCATCGAGGCTACGGAGGCGGACCTGGACATGAACGCTGACATGTGGGCCTATCACACCTTCTTGCGCTTCAAGCCGTTGCGCGGGCGCGTGTGCCCATACGCCGATGTGCTTGCCGGAGTGCGCACCTTCAGCGCCCGCACCAAGATCCGCGTCGATGGCCTCGAAGAACCCCTGAGCAATGAGCGCAACGCCATGGATGCGGCCTTCAGCTACGGTTGGGGAGCAGGCCTCATGGTTAAGCTGAACAACACGGTGAACGTGGAAGCGGGTTTCCAGAAACTGGAAGGCATGGAAGTGAGCTACGTCGATCCGAACAGTATCTCGGTGAGCTCTGATGGTATTGTGGGCTTCAGTACGCTCACGAGCAATAGCGACCTGATCAATGTGCACCTGGGCATCGGTTTCAACTTCTAGGGGGTACACGCTCGTTCAGAAATTTGTTCGTAACGCGCTTCGGAAGTAGGCAGAACCGCCCTTTGATCGGTGTTGCGGCAGTGTAAACTTGCGCAGCCAAAACGCGCACCCACGCGCCCACTCCATTGGACGGTACCAAGCGCATCACCAGCGCGCTCCTCTCGGTCTATCACAAAGACGGTCTTGAACCCATCGTCCGGAGCCTCCACCGCCTCGGTGTGCATCTCTATTCAACCGGAGGGACGCAAGCATTCATTGAGAAGCTGGGCATACCTGTGACTCCGGTGGAAGAGCTCACCACCTATCCGAGCATACTCGGTGGCCGGGTGAAAACACTGCACCCGAAAGTGTTCGGCGGGATCCTGGGTAGGCGTGGCTTGGAAAGCGATGTGGCGCAATTGGAGGAGTATGCCATACCGCCGATCGATCTCGTGGTCGTGGATCTCTACCCTTTTGAACAGACGGTTGCAGCCGGTGGAACGGAGGAGGCGATCATCGAGAAGATCGACATCGGTGGGATCAGCTTGATCCGCGCCGCCGCGAAGAACCACAACGACGTGGTGATCGTGGCCGGCATGGGGCAATACCCGGAACTCCAACGCATTCTCGATGAAGGCAAGGGAAGTTCAACGTTGGCGGGGCGCAAGAAACTCGCTGCCGCCGCATTCGCTGTGAGCGCTGCTTATGATACCGCCATCCACAACTGGTTCTCCGGTGGTACGCACGCGCTGCGCTATGGCGAGAACCCGCACCAGCCCGCCACTTTCCACGGCGACCTGAACGGCATCTTCGAGCAGTTGAGCGGAAAGGAACTCAGCTACAACAACCTGCTCGACCTGGACAGTGCGGTTGAACTGATCGACGACCTCGCAACACTTCCGGGAGTGCCCTTCGCCATCCTGAAGCACAACAACGCCTGTGGTTGCGCGGTGCGCACAACGGTGAAGGAGGCTTGGGATGCGGCACTGGCCGGCGACCCGGTGAGCGCGTTCGGTGGGGTGCTCATCACCACAGCAGCGATCGATGACGCCACGGCCGAGGCGATCGACATGATCTTCTTCGAGATCGTATGTGCGCCAGCGTACAGCGCAGGTGCTCTCGAGACGTTCCGCAAGAAGAAGAACCGGATCATCCTGGTGCGCAAACCGACGCCCAGGCCCACGCGTAAGCTGCGCACGGCGCTCAACGGCACACTGGAGCAAGCGCCCGACGCGGTGGTGGATACGCCGGCCAACATGCGCGTCGCCACCAAGAAGGCGCCATCGGCCGCGGAACTGAACGACCTGATCTTTGCCAACATCCTTGTGAAACACAGCAAGAGCAACGCGATCGTATTGGCGAAGAACAACCAACTGCTGGCCAGTGGCACCGGCCAGACCAGCCGCGTTGATGCCTTGGAACAGGCCATCGCCAAGGCGGGCCGGTTCCACTTCGACCTGAAGGGGTGCGTGATGGCCAGCGATGCGTTCTTCCCCTTTCCCGACTGCGTGGGAATAGCCCATGCGGCCGGCATTTCAGCGATCGTGCAGCCCGGAGGCAGCATCAAGGACAATGAGAGCATCGCCGCGTGCGATGCCAATGGACAAGCGATGGTGATCACCGGTAACCGCCACTTCAAACACTGAACGAAGCCCATGGGCCTGCTCAACTTTTTCACCCAGGAGATCGCCATCGATCTCGGAACGGCCAACACGCTCATCATCCACAACGACAAAGTGGTGGTGGACGAGCCAAGCATCGTTGCCATGGACCGGACCACCGGCAAAGTGATCGCCATCGGGCGACAGGCACAGCAGATGCACGGGAAGACGCACGAGAACATCAAGACCGTGCGGCCGCTCCGCGATGGCGTGATCGCTGACTTCCGTGCTGCGGAGGAGATGATCAAGGGCATGATCCGTATGATCAATCCGGGCCGCCAATTGTTCTCTCCGCAACTGCGCATGGTGATCTGCATTCCCAGCGGCATCACCGAAGTGGAGAAGCGCGCCGTGCGCGACAGTGCCGAGCACGCGCAAGCGAAGGAAGTGTACTTGATCCACGAACCGATGGCCGCGGCCATCGGTATCGGCATCGACGTGGAGGAGCCGATGGGCAACATGATCATCGACATCGGTGGTGGCACGAGCGAGATCGCTGTGATCGCGCTCGGCGGCATCGTGTGCGACAAGAACATCCGTGTGGCGGGCGATGAACTGACGCAGGATATCGAGGAGTACATGCGGCGCCAGCACAACATCCTGGTGGGTGAACGCACCGCCGAACAGATCAAGATCGAAGTGGGCGCGGCGATGACCGAGCTGGACAATCCGCCGCCCGACTACGCGGTGCGCGGTCGTGACCTCATGACAGGTATCCCGAAAGAGATCACGGTAACGTACAGTGAGATCGCACAGGCCCTGGACAAGTCGATCAGCAAGATCGAGGAGGCGATCCTGAGCGCTTTGGAGGCCACACCGCCCGAGCTCAGCGCCGACATCTACCGCACAGGCATCTACCTGGCCGGTGGTGGTGCGCTGCTGCGTGGTTTGGACAAGCGCATCAGCATCAAGACGAAACTACCGGTGCATGTGGCCGAGGATCCGTTGCGCGCCGTTGCAAGGGGTACCGGGATCGCCCTGAAGAACATCGATCGTTTCCAATTCCTCATGCGGGATTGATGACGCTGTTGGGGCGCATGATCTTGCGCCCCAACAAGTGCCGTCCACCGGTCTTTGTGCGGAACGACAATGAGAGACCTCTTCCGCTTCCTCTGGCGCTCGCGCAGTACGTTGTTGTTCATCGGGCTCATGGTGTTTTCGTTCGTCTGGTTGGCGAACGGGAACGATCACCACCGGGCGCAGACCTTCACCAGCAGTCAGGCCGCGATCGGCACGGTGTACGGATGGCGGGATGAGGTGGTGCGCTACACCGACCTCGACGGCGAGAACGAGCGATTGGCCGCAGTGCAGGCCGAGCTGATGAACCGCGGGCGCAGCAGTTACCTCAATGCGGCCGCGCCTTTCGTCGTGGTGAACGACAGCCTTCTCCAGCAGCGATACAAATACGTGCAGGCCCGGGTACTGAACAGCACCACTGCGAAGCAGAAGAACTTCCTCACCCTGGACAAAGGCAGCAGCGCACACCTGGCCGCGGGCATGGGCGTTATCGGCGAGAACGGCATCGTGGGCATGGTGCGCGAATGCAGCCCACGGTTCAGCACGGTGATGAGCGTGCTCAACAGCGACCTGAACACGAGTGTCATGGTGCGCCGCACCGGGCACTTCGGCCTATTGAACTGGGACACGAACGATCCGACCACGGCGCGCGTGAAGGACATTGCCAAGCATGCCCGGATCGTGCAAGGGGATACGGTGGTGACACGCGGCGGCGACAAGGTGTTCCCGGCAGGAGTGATGGTGGGCACCGTGGAAAGCGTGGTGAACGAGGACGGCGCTGTTGCCCTGGACATCATCGTGCACCTGAGCGAGGACATGACCCGCAGCGGCCATGTGTGGGTGGTGATGGACCTGATGAAACTGGAGCGCGATACGTTGGAGCAAAAGCTCGAGGCGCCATGATGACGGTGGTCAACAACGTCCTGCGCTTCGTGGTGCTCGTTGCGCTGCAAGTGTTGCTGCTGGACCACCTGGATCTCGCCAGTGGCTGGGTGGTGCCCTACCTCTACGTGCTCTTCATCCTGATGCTACCCTTCGAGCTGCCCACGTGGGGTGTACTGCTGTTGGGCTTCGCCACAGGCGCCACCATGGACTTCTTCAGCAGCACGCCGGGCATGCATGCCGGGGCGTGCACGGTGATGGCCTTCGCGCGTACCGGTGTGCTGCGCCTCCTGGAACCGCGCGATGGATATGAATTCGGCGTTACCCCGACGATGCAGGGAATGGGTTTGGTGTGGTTCCTGGCGTACACGGCGTTGTTGGTGCCGGTGCATCACCTGTGGCTCTTCTTCACCGAGGTGTTCCGCTTCGACCGCTTCCTGGAAACCCTCGGGCGCAGCCTCCTGAGCGCGGCCCTCACCATCGTCCTCATCGTATTGGCGCAGATGCTCACGGTACGCCAGGAGCGCAAGCGCCCATGATCTTCGAGGATCGCAAATACGTGCTGGTGGCCGCCGTGCTGTTCGTGTGCGCGGTGTTCGTACTGCGCCTCTTTTACGTGCAGGTGATCGATGATCAGTGGAAGGCGAAGGCCGCCAACATCAGCGAGCGCAAGGTGACCGTGTTCCCGAGCCGCGGATTGGTATACGACCGCAATGGCAAGCTGCTCACGGCCAACACCCCGGTATACGACATCATGGTGGTGCCGCGGGAGGTCAAGGGCCTCGATACGTTGGCCCTGGCGCAGCTTACAGGCGTACCACTGGACGAAGTGCGCAAGCGCCTGAAGGATGCCAAAGCGTACAGCACCTACAAGCCGAGCATTTTCGAGAAGCAGATCCCAGCGGACCAGTACGCGTCGATCGCCGTGCACCTGCACACCTTCAAGGGCTTCTACGGCCAGAGCCGGACGCTACGCACCTACCCGCCGCGTGTTGGCGCGCACCTGCTCGGTTACCTCAGTGAAGTGGACGCCCGGAAAGTCGCGAGCGATCCCTACTACAAATCCGGTGACGTGATCGGGGTTGGCGGGGTCGAGAGCTACTACGAGCCGGAGCTGCGTGGTAAACGCGGTGTGAAATACATGCTCGTGGATGTGCACAACAACGTGAAGGGCAGTTACAAGGACGGCGCCTATGATACCCTCAGCGTGGACGGCAAGGATCTGTACACCAGCATCGACCTGAAGGTGCAGGAACTCGGCGAACGGTTGATGCAGCACAAGAAGGGCAGCATCGTAGCGCTCGATCCGAAGACCGGCGAGATCATCGCGTTGGTCACTTCACCCACGTACGATCCCGAATTACTCGTTGGCCGCGTGCGCAACACCAACTACCGGCTGTTGCAGAAGGACTCGCTCGACCCTCTTTTTGACCGCGCCTTGCAGGCGCAATACCCTCCGGGTTCCATTTTCAAGATCGTTCAATCGCTCACGGCGCTGCAGGAAGGCGTGATCCAGCCGAACACCGGCTTTCCCTGCAACAAAGCGCTGTTGGGGTGCCACAACCACCCCAATGCGGGCAGTGTTGAGCAGGCCATCCAGATGTCGTGCAACCCGTATTTCTACCAGGTCTTCAAACGAGAGATCGAGCAGGGCAAGGATCCCAACCGGTTCAAGGATGCGGCCCTCGGATTGACCGAATGGAAAGACTATATGCTGAGCTTCGGTCTCGGACAACGGCCCGCGTTGGACCTGCCTGCGGCGAAGGGGGGCAGCATCCCGGGTGTTGAACTGTACAACAAGATCTACGGAAAAGAGTCGTGGGCGTTCAGCACGATCTATTCGTTGAGCATCGGCCAAGGAGAGGTGTTGGTCGTGCCCACGCAAATGGCCTGTCTCGCCGCGACTTTCGCGAACCGAGGTTACTACTACGACCCGCATGTGGTACGCGCGATAGGCCACCCGGACAGCCTCAAAAGCGGGATCCAGCGGCACACCACCAAGATCGACGGCAAGTGGTTCGACCTGGTGGCCGAGGGCATGCGGCGCGTGGTGGAAGAAGCCGGCGGAACGGCGCGCAAGGCGAGGATCCCGGGCATCACCGTGTGCGGCAAGACGGGGACGGCGCAGAACCCGCAGGGGAAGGATCATGCGGTCTTCATCGCCTTCGCACCCATGGAGGATCCCAAGATCGCGATCGCGGTGTACGTTGAGAATTCAGGCGCCGGAGGTACATGGGCCGCGCCCATCGCCAGCCTGTGCATGGAGCAGTTCCTCACCGATAGCATCAGTCGTCCCGAGATCGCGAAGGAGTTGATGGAGACGGACCTGATCGCCACCGAGAAGGACTATGTGAAGTTCATCAGCAAACGCCGCCGTCGGTGAACAAGCGGGAGAACATCGTCAGCAATCTGGACCCGGTGATCCTGGGGATCTATGTGCTGCTGATGGTCATGGGCCTGGCCAATATCTACAGCGCATCGTACGATCCCGATCACCCCAATTTCTTCGACCAGAACACCGAGCACGGCAAGCAAGCGCTGTGGATCGGGATCAGCGTGCTGCTCGGGGCGGCGGTGATGCTGATCCGCGGACAGTTCCTGCGCGATTCCAGTTACGCCATCTACGCCGGCGTGATGGTGCTGCTGGTGCTGGTGCTCCTTGTGGGCAAGGAAGTGAACGGCCAGAAAGGCTGGTTCGAGTTCGGCACCGTGAGGATCCAGCCCAGCGAGTTCGCCAAGTTCGCCACGGCCCTTGCGCTGAGCCGATACCTCAGCGGCCTGAAGGCGCTGGCCGACAACCGGTCGCGACTGGTCAGTGCGCTGATCATTGCGGCCCCGGCGGGATTGATCCTGCTGCAGCCCGATACGGGTACTGCGTTGGTGGGGCTGGCCTTCATCCTGGTGCTGTATCGCGAAGGACTCTCCGGCAACATCCTGCTGCTGGGGATCCTTGCCTTGGTGCTCGGCATCCTGAGCCTGCTGACGAAAGAGAGCAGCATGGACCTGCCGTTCACCGAAGCGGTGCTTTCGGGCAAGTACTTCCTTATCGCCATGATCGCGGCCGTGCTGCTGATCTGCGCGTGGGTGGTGAAACGCATGGTGGTGCGGCGCGAGCGCAGGCGCTACTACCGGCTCATCACGTTCACCTTCGTTGCCAGCATTGCCATCATCGCAAGCGTGGACTATGCGTTCGAGAACGTGATGCAGGACCACCAGCGCGACCGCATTCTCGACATGCTCGGCCAGAAAGAGGACCTGCAAGGTCTGGGCTACAACGTGGAGCAGAGCAAGATCGCTATCGGTAGCGGCGGGTTCCTGGGCAAGGGCTACTTGGAAGGCACGCACACCAAATACAAGTACGTACCGAAACAGAGCACCGATTTCATCTTCTGCACCGTGGGCGAGGAATGGGGCTTCGTTGGCAGCGTGGTGTTGATCGCTGTGTTCGCCACGCTCATCCTGCGCATCATCTTCATCAGCGACCGGCAGCGATCACGTTTCACGCGGATCTATTGCTACTGCGTGGCCTGCATATTCTTCCTGCACCTGGCCATCAATATCGGGATGACGGTGGGACTGGCGCCGGTGATCGGTATCCCCCTGCCGTTCTTCAGCTACGGCGGCAGTTCGCTCATCGGCTTCAGCATCCTGGTCGGCATCCTGTTGCGGTTGGATGCGGAGCGCTTGGCGACGCTGCGGTGAACATTTGGCCCATGAATGAGAACGGGGCCAATGGCCCCGTTCCCGATCTCTGGAAAGCCAGGAGGTTCAGAAGAACTTCCCGCGCTCGTCCTTCACTCCGGCTGCCTCTTTCAGCGCATTGAACATCGTGCCTTCCACACGGCCTTCCGTGCGTTGCTTGATGCTCGCCTTCTCTGCGCTCACGTCCGTGGCTTCCGGCGCTGGCAGGTTGGTGGTCATCTGCACCACGTATACACCCTGATCGCCCTTCAGTGGTTTGCTCGTGCTACCGTCCTGCAGGCTGAAGATGGTGCCGATCAACTCGTTCTCGCTGTATCCGCCGGGGATGGCTGAGGCATTGAGCAAGAGGTCGGTGGCCGTGGTGGCGCTGAGGCCCAGTTCCGTCCCCAAGGCGCTCAGGTCGGTCTTGCCTTCCATGTTCTTCATCCAAGCGGCGGCTTTCTTCTGCTTGGTGGCCTCGACGGTGAACTTCTCACGCACATCCTCCAGTTCCGGGGCACCTTCCTTCTTGATGCCCGTGAGGATGGCCACCACATGGTTATCGCCGATGGTGAGCACGTTGCTCACGTTGCCCACTTCGGCGTTGTTGGCCCAGGTGATCAATTGGTAGGGCTCCTGCAGGCCCGGCACGTAACGCATGTCGGGACGCAGTTCCGCCACGTTGCGTACTTCCACGCCCAGATCCTTGGCGGCCTTGTGGAAAGCCGCGCTGTCGGCCAGGTTGCCGCGGAAGGTGTTGGCTTCCTTGAACCGTTTCTTGAAGGTATCGCCACTGGGACGGGCCTTGCGGTCCACGGTAAGGATGCGGCGCTCGTCGCGATCACGCTGGCCCAACACTTCCACGATGTGGAAACCATAGGTCGTTTTGGCGATGGTGGTGGCACCCACCTTCTCATCGAAACTGGCGGTGGTGAACTCGGGCACCATGCGCTTGCGATCGAACCACTCGTACACGCCGCCGGTGCTCTTGCTACCCGGGTCCTCGGTGTACTTGGTCACCATCTCCTCGAACTTGCCCTTGTTCTTCTTCACCACGGCCAGGATGCTGTCCGCGCGTTGCTTGATCTTCTCCGTTTCCTCCGGGCTCTTCCCTTGCGTGCTCAACAGGATGTGGCGCACGCGGGCCTCCTCGACTTTCGCCAGTTCCACCACCTTCACCAGTTTCCAATTCTCGCCATCGCGGTAGGGGCCCACCACCGCACCGGTGTCGGCTTTCAGGATAAGGCTGTCGGTGATCGCATCGGCCGTACCGGCGGTGTATGCCACGGGCGCTGCGTTCTTGGTATCGGCATTGGCCATCACGAATGCGCTGTCGTTGGTGCTCTTCTCCAGATCCGACTTCAGCTCGTTCATATCCTTCTCCATCGCCTTGATGTCCTCATCGCTGGGCTTCACTTCGAAGAGCACGTACTCGAAGCTGCGCGAGGCCAGTTGGCGGTTCTTGCGCTCGTCCTTGTGCTCGTTGTAGTAGCGCTTGATCTCTTCCTCGTTGGGGATGTAGAGGCTGTCGGCCTCGCTATCGTAACGCTTTGCAATGAAGTTGAAGGTGGCTTTCCGGTTGGCTGCGGCGAATTCGTCTCGGGCCTGGGCGCTGTTCACGAACACACTCTTCTTTACCAAGGTGTTGTACTTGGTGTACAACCGCTCGTGCACCAGCCGGTCCTTCTGGATCTCGTGGTACACGGGTGCCTGCTCGAAGACGTTCTTGAAGTAGTTCTTGAGCGCCTCGGGGTTCACGGAACCATCGGGCTTCTGGAAGTTGGGTTGGTTCTTGAAGTCGGGCAGCACGTTGTCGCCGAAACGGATGTCGTCATACTCGCTCTTGGTGAGGGTACTGCCGAAACCGGCAGCCTCGATCTGGGGCATCATCAAGCGCTCCTTCACCATCTCGTTCCACAGCCGGTTGCGCAATTGCTCCATCTGGGCATTGTCCACTTGCTGGCCGAAGTCGTTCCGCAGGCTGTTTGCTTCGTTCTCCACACGCATGCTGAACTCCTTGAGGCTCATTTCGCTGCCCCCTACGTCGCCGATCGTCTGGTCAGCACGCCCGTAGCCTTGGCTGTTCTCGAACAATGCTGAAAGGATGAAGAGGACCAGGGCGCCACCTACGAAGAAGACAATGAGACCACCGCGTTTCCGGATACTGCCAATGACTGCCATGAGAGGAGGGTTGTGAATACTGCCAAGGCCACTGAAAACGTGACCATTGCGGGCAAAGGGCCGCAAATATAGAAGGGCAACCTTAGCGTTTCAGGCCGACGGAAGGGTCTGCCACAAGGAGCCGCACCAAGTCGATACGGCCATGGCTCACTTGGGCGATGGTGAGGTGGAACGGGCCGATCTCCAACACCGCGCCCTGCTCGGGCAATTCCTCGGTGTGGTGCAGGATCCAGCCCGCCAGGGTGCCGAAGTCCTCGTCCACCGGGATGTCCAGGTCGTACTTGGCCACGAGATGTTCCACCTCTACCCCGCCGCTGAAGAGGTATTCATGCTCCCCGAGCTTCTCCTCCACCACTTCGCCCAGATCGTGCTCGTCGTTGATGTCGCCCACGATCGTCTCCACCACATCCTCGATGGTGAGCATGCCGGCCGTTCCGCCGAATTCATCCACTACCACGGCCACATGCGCCCGCTGCTTGGTGAAAAGTTGCAGCACCTGGTCCACGGGCATCGTTCCCGGGATGAAGTTCACCGGCCGCATGACCCCGCGTATGGTGCGTGGCCGACGGAACATTTCGTAGCCATGCACGTAGCCGATGATATTGTCGATGCCATCCTTGTACACCAACAATTTGCTCAGGCCGGTATCGGAGAACCGCTTCTGCAGGCTGGACACTTCGCCTTCCACGTCGATGGCCTCGATCCCGGCGCGCGGCACCATGCGGTCGCGGGCCTTGGTGCTGCTCAGCTCAAGGGTGTTGCGGAAGTAGCTTACCTCAGCGTCCATGTCCTTGTCAGCCGGGGTGCTCTCGCTCACTTGTTTCAGGAATTCGTCCAGATCGATACGGCCGAAGACCGGTTGGCCGGGTTTGGCGCGCACACCGATAAGCCGCAGGAGCAGCTCGCTGAGGCCGGTGAACAGCATCATGGGCAGCCAGAGGATGATGTACAGCAACTGAAGTGGAACGGCAAAAACACTGAGCATGCCGTTAGGGTCGATGCGGAACACCGATTTCGGGAAATACTCAGCGGTGACCAGGATGATGAGGGTGCTGATGATGGTACTGACCATCAAAACGAACCACTCATGACCATACAGGCTGCGCAGCCAGGGGTCCAGCACTTTGGCCAACATGAGCGAGTACACCACGATGGCGATGTTGTTGCCGACCAACAAAGCGCCGATCACCCGGTGTGGCCGGCGGTACAGCCCGGCCAGCAGCCGTGCACCCACGTCACCTTGCTTCCGCTCCAGCTCGATGTAGAGCTTGTTCGCGCTCACGAATGCGATCTCCAATCCCGACGAGAAGGCCGAGAACACGAAGGCAACGATGAGCAGCGTAAGGTCGGTGGGGGTCAAGCGCGAGGTGAAGATGTGGCAAATGTGAAGATGAAGCAGGAACCAAGTGCCCCGATGACAAGCGATTCTGGCGCTTCACCGCTCCAGCGCCGAACGCTTCACTTCCGGCGGGCGGCATCCCTCGCCTCCATGGCTTCGAGCTTGCCACGCATGAAGCGGCGTACGAGGAACATGCCCACACTGAACAGCGGGAACAACAACCAGGTCCATGACTGCTCAAGGCTGCTCTTGGCAATGGCCCAGATGGCCAGGCCAAGTGTGACGGCCGCCACCACCATCCAGAAGAACTCCATGAAGCGATTGATCTTCCTCATTCGGCGCGCAAGGTATCCTGGGCGGGTACGGCGATCATGCCTGTGGGCCTCAGGATCGTGTACCGACTGAAATCCTCTGCAGCCTCCATCCCCTCACCCCGGATCGTATCGGTCTGCCTGATTATGGTCACGGGCTTGTCGGTGCGCACGATGGAACTATCCTGCACCCAATGCAATTCCTCGGTCTTGAGCGTTTCGCCCTTGGCATTGACGAAGACCACGTTGCCGGCCACGCGCATCAACCGTTCATCGCTGCGTACCGTCCCGCGCTGGGCGGTCAGGATGCTGCCCTGCTTTCCGAACGGTGTATAAAAGATCAGTTCAACACCATTGCTCAGTTCCGTATGACTGGGCTTTCCCATGTACTCCTCCACGGTGCCGGCCCTCAACCGGTTGCGCACAATGGCACTATCGCTGTAGAGATACTCGGCGTTGGTGGTGGTGCGGTCCGGGCCATCGGCATGCAGGTCAACGGAAGCCACACTGTCCAGGTCATTCTTGCAGGAGGTGAACGACAGGAACTGGGCTCCGAAGACGGCTATCGCGCACCAACGAACGCGCTGGCCAGCGCGCAGAGCGGTACTCGCTGCTGTCCTCAATCTATCCTGCGCTTCACGAACCATGCTTCGCGTGGGTCGGGGGCAATGGTGATGCCAACGAAGAGCGTGGTGAACTGCTCCTTGATCAGGCCGTTGTCCGTTGTGCCACGTTGGCCGTACTCACCACCGATGGTGATGCTGCTACGGGAGAATTTTGCCAGCACCGGCAACGACAATCCAGCGGAAACGGCCATCTCGTTCAGTTGGGTGCCGCGCACAACGAGGTAGTCATTGGTATAGCGCATGCCCAGGCGATAAACCGTATTGCGCAGGATATTGTCTTCGATGCGCGATCCGGCCGGGCGCCATGCAAGGCCTGCTGCGAAGCTGCGCTGCATACCGAGATCCTCCGGCAGCGTCCAGCCTTCCACATCCGAACGCAATTGCCTCCAATCGCGTTGGCGCATTTCGGCGGTGATGGTGAGCGCGCTGCCATGGGTGAAGGCGATGCCCAGCCCGAACAATGGTGGCAACGACACGTTGCCGCGTTCACCATCGGTGCTGGAGATGGTATCGCGCAACACTTCCACTCCACCGCTCAAAGTGTACGTGCTGAGCAAGCCCGTGTACCGCGCACCCAGATCGGCGCCGAACTCACTGATGGCCCCGATGTGGAATCCCCAAGCGACCGTATCGCGCCGGGCGCTCACATCCAACTTCTTCAGGCTGTCGGGCAAAGCGGCATTCACCGCATCGAGGCGCTCCCGGATCCGCTGGCCGCGGCGTTTGAGCCGTGTATGTTCACGCTTCCAGGCCACCAACTGGCCACTGTACAGCAGACCTACGGTGTAGCTCGGATCACGCAGCACCAACGACGTGAAGTTCTTCGTGCTGTAGTAGCCGGACGATTGCGGATAAATGGCCTTGCTGGTTTGTTCGATACCGCCGAAGAGGTAGTTGAAATTGAGGCCGAGGGAAAGCTTGTTGCCAAGTGCAACCGTGTCCCTGCGCCGGTTGTCCTCCCCGACGCTGTCGCGCCGGTTCCACAATACACGACCAAGACCAAGGAAAGCGCGGTTGATCCCGCCGGTCCCCAGGTACTCATAGGTGACCGGACTTCCGGTACTGGTGACACCCTCTTGGGTGACCAAATACCCAACGTTCGTATACGGCTGCAGTCCCATGGCGATACCCCATTTGCGCCCGCCGAAAGGCACACCCAGGCTCAGTCCGGTGAATTGCACGCCGCCGCGTTTTCCCTCTTGCGTTCCGGTGGTGAGCGTGGTATTGCGCCATGAACCGCCCGCTTCGAACACCGCCGAACCCAGCGTGGTGTAAGAAGCCGGATTCACCGAGATCACACTGAACGGGTCCACCATGGCCACGCCGACGCTGCCCATGGCGCTCTGTGCCACCTGCGAAGAGCTCACCAGATCACCGAACCCGTATGCCGAATAAGGACTGTCGCTCACGTTCTGGGCCCGCGCCTCACCGGCCAATGCCAGCAGCGTCAATGCCCGAAGTGTGTTGATGTTCCAGCAATGCATGCAATCCTCGCAGGGTCAATAAAGGGTCGGCAAAGATGCGCGTTCCAAGGGCCGCTACGAACAAGGGCGCATCGCCGCCGGTGAGCACAACGGCCATGTTGGGCCATTGTTGCCGGCAGCCACCCATGTAACCCAGCAGCTCCGCGAGAATGCCATGATAGGTGCCGCTCAGCAGCGCCCCCGTGGTGTCGGTGCCGAGCAATGCGGGCATGCTGCTCACTTCCACCAGCGGAAGCCGGGCCGTTCGCTCGTGCATGGCTTCTGCGCGCAGGCGCAGCCCTGGGCTGATCGCACCTCCACGATAGGTTCCGCCTTCATCCACCACATCGTAGGTGATGCACGTGCCCAGATCCATGGCGATGGAGGCCCTTTGGGGGAACATGCGCCAGGCGGCAACGGCGTTCGCAAGGCGATCGGTGCCCAAGGTGTGCGGTGTGGTGTACGCCATCCCCAAGGGCGAAGGACTTTCGCCGGTGATGCGCGTTACCGGTGCCAGCTCATGAACAAGAGCGGTCAGCGCCGGGTGCTCCTCGCCGGTGCTGGCCAAGGCCACACGCGCAGGGCGAACATCAGTGATCCAGGTCTCCAGCACTCGGCGATCGTGGTTGTCCAGAACGCCATGCCGCAACAACGATCCATCCCTGAACAATGCAGCCTTCGTGCGGCTGTTGCCGATGTCGAGCACGAGGTCCGGAGGGGCAATGGCCATTGGGGTGCGCGTCTATATTTGCGCCCCTTCCTGCGGAACGCCTCGCGAAGGTCAAAGGAACAGCTTGGTGCCTTAGCTCAGCTGGTAGAGCAACGGATTGAAAATCCGTGTGTCCCCAGTTCGATTCTGGGAGGCACCACAAAAGGAAGTCCCCCGACTTGTCGGGGGACTTCTTCGTTGGAGAAGGGCAGTTGCATTGGGCAATACTGATACTGATGAAGCTGTCACGGTGAGCCCGTAGAACCGCGACCTAATGCAAAAAGTCATGGTTCGACTGGCTCACCATGACAAATGGCCCCCAGCCCCTGGCACCACTGAATACCTACTGGTTCTCGCGCAGCCATTGCCGCACCCGTTCCAGGTGCAATTGCTTCTTCGGCTCGCGGTCCCGTCTGTTGGTATCGGTGAAGAAGTGATGCTGGCTGAGGAACTTCACCTGCAGTTCATTCCAGGCCTTCTCGGTCTTCAGCACGCCGTACTCCTTAAGCTCGCGGAAGAGGTGGCTGCCGATGGTGAAGAAATCATCGCGGCCGAGGTAGTCCAGATCGGCATCGCACAGGATCCCGCTCAACCGGTCGGTGGGGCATTGTGGCACGCGCGTAGCCATGATCATGGCACAGACGTGCTCCACGTGTTCGGGTGCGTATCCGAAGCCCGGCAGAACTTCCCGGGCGATCGCACAGCTCAGCTCTTCGTGGTGCTCGTTGCCGCGCACGAACCCGGAATCGTGGTACAGGGCTGCTGTTTTGAGCAGCATCAGGTCATCGCCGTTCACTCCCTCTTTGCGGGCAATGTCGATGGCGGCCCGGTGAACATCCAGCGTATGGCCGTAGCTGTGGTAGGTACGGTCATACGGCAATTGCCCTTGCAACTGCTGAAGAATGTGGGCTTTTGCTCCCTGGTAGTCCATGACGCATCGCGAAACAAGTTAATTCCGGTCACGGCCGCATCGTCCGGAATGATGAGGTGGTGGTTTCGAGTTGGTAGTAGGGAAGACAGAAGCGATAGGCAGGCGCAATAGGTAGGTGGAGAAGCTTCCGCAGCTGTCATGGTGAGCCCGTCGAACCGCGACCTTGGGTCAGAAGTCATGGTTCGACGGGCTCACCATGACATACGCACGGCACCCAGTTCCTGCGGACCACCCTTGCCAATTGCCCCTCCTATGTTTGCCGCAATGCCTTCCGCCCAGCGCCGAACACTCCTGCTCATCGCCCTCATCGGGCTCTATATCGGGTTGCAATTCACTTGGTGGGGTGTCCTGCTGGTACGGAAGGAGGTGCTGCTGGAACAAGCCGGTGCGGCAGGTGCACATGTCGAACGCACACAATGGATGATCGTGGCTGAGGGGG
This sequence comes from Flavobacteriales bacterium, assembly GCA_049289815.1. Lineage (GTDB taxonomy): Bacteria > Bacteroidota > Bacteroidia > Flavobacteriales_F > PHOS-HE28 > PHOS-HE28. Next base: position 9,201 of record JBATMK010000272.1, on the reverse strand, counting down.
TGGTTTTCCTCTCGTTGATCGGCGTCACCCTCTACCTGTTGTACCGTGGCTTGAAGCGCGAGATGGCGGCCTCGCGGCTACAGCGCAACTTCCTGCTGGCCGCCAGCCACGAGCTGCGAACACCGATCGCCAGCTTGCAGTTGCAATTGCAGACCATGATGCGACCGGGGATCAGCGAAGAAGAAAGTGGCGAACTGCACCGGCGGGCCCTCGATGACGTGCACCGCCTCGGCGGTCTTGCTGAAAAGGTGTTGCTGGCCACGCGCTTGGAGGAGACGGAGATCCCCCTCCACCCCAGCTGGCAGCGCTTGCACGAACTGGCGTACACGGTATGTACCCAGGCACGTGGCTCCTATGCGAAGGATCATGCGTTGAACCTTCATCCGCGCAATGTGGAGCTGCGCATCGATCCCCAGGCCTTCCGCAGCGTGCTGGAGAACATGTTGGAGAATGCCGCGAAGTACAGTCCCGTCGGGAGCACCATCACGGTCGATCTGGGCGTTGTGGGTTCCAGTGCGTTGCTGCGCGTGAGCGACGAAGGACCGGGAGTTCCCGCGGCCGATCGCACGGCCATCTTCACCAAATTCTTCCGCGGCGGCAACGAGGAAACGCGGAATGTTAAAGGGACCGGGCTGGGCCTATACATCGTGCAGCGATTGATGCACGCGATGGGCGGGAGTGTGCATGTGGAACCGCGCGCCGGTGGCGGGTCTATTTTCGCCGCCGCTTTCCCATTGCACACATGACACATCGCAAGGTCGCACTGATCATTCTCGACGGTTGGGGCATCGGTGCGGGTGACCGTACGGATGCCATCGCGCAGGCGAACACGCCGTTCATTGATGGGCTTGCTGCCAGTGTACCCCATGCCATGCTGCGCACCGACGGCCTGCACGTGGGTTTGCCCGATGGGCAGATGGGCAACAGCGAAGTGGGCCACTTGAACATCGGGGCGGGGCGAGTGGTGTACCAGGACCTCGTCCGAGTGGAAAAGGCAATTGAGGATGGATCGCTTGAGAAGAACTCAGCCTTGCTTGCTGCGTTCGCAGCAGCGAAGAAGCCCGGCAAACGATTGCATCTCATGGGCTTGGTGAGCAAGGGAGGCGTGCACAGCATGCAGGGCCATCTGGCCGCGTTGTGCCATATGGCCGAACGGGCAGGCTTGAAGGATGTGTTCATCCATGCTTTCACCGACGGCCGGGATGCCGCGCCGAACAGCGGTGCGGGCTACATGGAGGAATTGCTTGGCGATATCAAGAACACACACGCACGTGTTGCGACCATTTGCGGCCGCTATTACGCCATGGACCGCGACAAGCGGTGGGAGCGCATCAAACGTGCGTACGATCTGCTGGTGAACGGTGAGGGCGAAGAGGTGAAGGACGTGCTGGAGGCGTTCCGGAGCAGCTATGCCAAGGGCGTCACCGATGAATTCATCCTTCCGGCCCGCATCGCCGGTGTGGATGGCAGGATCCGCCCAGGCGATGTTGTGCTCTGCTTCAACTTCCGGACGGATCGCTGCCGGGAGATCACCGTTGCCCTGACGCAAAAGGACATGCCGGAACACGGTATGCACAGCCTACCCTTGCACTACGTTACGATGACCGAGTACGACAGCACCTACAAGGACGTACACGTGATCTTCCGCAAGGATGATCTGCCCATGACCATCGGCGAGGTAGTCCAGAACGCGGGCCTCACGCAATTGCGCGCGGCCGAAACCGAGAAGTACCCGCACGTCACGTATTTCTTCAGTGGCGGCCGCGAGGTGCCGTTCACCGGTGAAGAACGCATCATGGCCACATCGCCGAAGGTGGCTACGTATGATCTGCAACCCGAAATGAGCGCGCCGGAGCTGGCGCAACGCGTAGCGGATGCCCTCGTTTCAAGCAAGCCCGACTTCGTGTGTTTGAACTTCGCCAACCCGGATATGGTGGGGCATACGGGAGTGTTCCCTGCCGTGGTGAAAGCAGTGGAAGTCACCGACCGCTGCGCGCAACAAGTGGTGGAGGCCGGAAGGCGGAACGGCTACAGCTTCATCATCATTGCTGATCACGGCAACGCGGACAAGGCGATGAACCCGGACGGTACTCCGCATACCGCACACACGACCAATCCCGTCCCCATCATCCTCATCGATGATCGCGGTTCCAAGTTGCGCAACGGCATCTTGGCCGACGTTGCACCTACGGTGTTGGCCCTTATGGGACTGCAAAAGCCCACGGAGATGACGGGGAACTCTCTATTGGTGAAGTAGCGCTACTACACCGCCTCCACCACCAAGCTCTCCGCCGCGCGTTCCTGTTGATCGATGAGCAGTTCGGGCATAGCACCTTGGCCGAAGCTGCAGCTCGTTACACTGCTGAACCCGGCCTTCCGCAGGAAGAGTTCCAGGCTCTCGCGATCATAGCTGTACTGGTGCGTGCCTTCACGCGCGTAGCGGTTCACGCTGATCATGCCCGTGGCCTCGTGATCGCCGTAAGGGAAAACCACGCTCTTGTCCGTCTTCCGTTTCTGGTAAAGGTCCAGGTAGAGTTCGCCGTCGGGCAGCACCAACCTGAATACGCCGCCGGGTTTCAGCACGCGGCGCACATCGGCAACCGTGCGCATGAAATGCTCGTGCGGTATGCAATCGATGCAATGCTCACTGAACACACCATCCATGCTGGCATCAGCCAACGGAAGACGCCCTTGTGTCAGGTCCCAGCAGATGTCCACGCCCGGCAACCAGTGATAGTCGAGGTTGATATAGTTGGGCTTGGGGTACACACCGCAACCGAGGTTGAGCAACCTGGCCTTGCCGTACTTCCTGCGATCAACGAAGAGAGGGTTGCCACGGATGATGGACGAAAGCGCCAACTGCACTTTGTGGTACGAGAGAGGGGAACGCATGAGTCATCATCCCGATCCATCGGGGGCGCCAAGTTATCCGGGCCAACCCAAGTCATCGGCCCCCCCTTGATGACCCTCTCCATCGGAGAGGGCAGGGTGAGGTCCGGGCAGGGTGAGGTCAGCGCTTGTTGTTCAGGATCGTCAGGTGCCCGGTGTACGGCTTCGGTTCGCCTTGCACCACCACTTCGTAGAAGTAGGTCCCGTCGGTCACGTCGTCGCCATCCCACTGGTTGCGGTACTGGCTGGCCTCGAAAACGATCTGGCCCCAGCGGTTGAAGATCTTCACCGTATTGGTGGTGCCCAGGATGCCGTCGATGATGAAGCGATCGTTCTCGCCATCGTGGTTCGGACTGAACACATTGGGGATCACGATCTCGCAACCGCTCTCCACGTCGACCACGGCGCTGACGCTATGCGCGCATTCATCCGTTACCGTGATCGTGTAGTTGCCATCCTCCAAGCCATGCACCCAACGGATCAAGCCGGTAACGCCGTTGTCCCAGACCGGGTTCAGATTGCCGAAGCCTCCTGACAGCTGCGCGGTGATCAACACGCTATCGTCCTCGCATTCCAGGATCAGGTCCTCCGCAGTGAGGATCATGGGGACATACTCCACGATGGGCACCGAAGCCGTGCTGATGCTCGTATCGCCACAGGCGTTGACGAAGGTGGCCGTGAGGATGATCTCCTCCTGCCCTTCCGCGATGTTGTCCTCGAACGCGATCACCGGGAAACTCACGCTGTCCTGCCCGTTGGGGATGGTGATGATGGTCGGGATGCTGGTGTAGTCAGCGCCGTTCGTGGCGCTGCCGCTCACCACCACCGAAACATCGATCGAATCTTCCGTGCTCGGGCGGGTGATGGTGAAGATCGCATCGGTGCACCCTTCGGTGAGCGTGCCATCTGCACTGGCGGTCACCACTTCCAATTGGATCGAGTTGGGGCTGGTGAAGCTGCCGCCCTCCAGGAACACGGCGCTGTCCCACACGGTGTCACTGGCATCGCCGATGGCGATCTTGATGTGGTACGTATCGCCGCAGTTCACCAGCGCGGTCGCCGTGAGGACCACGGTGAACCCATCGTACTGCACGTATTGCGGATCGGTGTTGTACGGGGGTGTGGCACCATCGCCATTGTCCACATAATAGGCGGAGTTCACCAGGTTGTTCACGGTATTGATCGTCACCGGATCACTCGTGCCGGGGATCAGGGCGATGTTGATGGCATTGTTGCTGAAGGTTCCGTTGATGCCCGGCCCACTGAGGAAAAAGCCGAAGATGTCGTTCACACTGTTCACGAATTCGAGGTATTCATCGCTGGCGAAGACGAACTTGAAACTGAGCGAATCGCCCGCCGGCACGAAGTCGAATTCCAGCACTGCTGCATCGTTCACGATCTGCGGATCGCTGAGGATGGCCAGGTCGGGATCACTGTTGGCATTACCACCGCCAAGGCTGGATGAACCGATGTTGTTGGGTCCGATCGCGTTCATCACGCTGCCGGTGGCCAGCATCATACCGCTGTTGATACCCAAAGTGGTTGCGCTACCATCGAACGAGGCGGCCTGTTCCGTTACGAAGTTGGCGGGCAGCCCATTGAAGGTGATGTTGCTCACGTTGACACCGCCACCCAACAACACGTTCTGGACAAGGCTTTCAACCGTCGCCGTATTGTCCACCGTAAGCTGCGCATGCGCACTCATGGTGTACGACATGAAGACCATCGACCCAACAAACGCACGGATTCCCATCGTTCTCATTGTTCTTGCTTTGCTAACGGATCAGCGTAACGCTGCCCAAGTATTCCACCGGCCCGAACCTGCGGCCGCTGGTGCGGAGTTTCCACACGTATACATCCTGCTTCGGTTCCGCACCACCCACTTTACCATCCCAGACTTCACCGGGGTTCCTACTGGCGAATATCACCTGGCCCCAGCGGTCGAAGATGTTGAATTCATACTCCGACAGGTCGTGGCCGACAGGGGCGAACCCATCGTTGATGCCATCGCCATCGGGGGTGAAGCTGTTGGGCACGTACACATGTGAAGGCGGTTGCACCACAAGCTTCGTGCTGTCAACGCAACCGATCGGGTTCCACACCCAGAGCCACACATCATGGTCGTCGGTGCTCAGGTAGCGGTGCGCGGTGAACTGCGCACTGTCCGTTGCGCCATCGTCGAAGTCCCAGAACCACTCGGTGGTGTTGTTGCTGCTCTGGTTCAGGAAGGTCACGTCGAACTCGCCGATGTAGTTGACGCTGAAGTCGGCCACCACGAACTGCACATCCATGAACATGTCATCGCTCAACACATAACCGCATGCATCGGTGACCGTCATCGTGTACGTACCGGGATCCGTGGGTGCGATGGTCATGTCGCGCGCGGTACCACCGATAGGCGACCACACATATTGGTATCCGCCCGCACCGCCGCTGGCCAGCGCGCTCAGCTGTCCTTCCGTACCCAGGCAGATCGCTGTATCGGGCGCAACCCATAAGGTGTATGGGTCCCACACCGGCAACTGCACGGTTACGGAATCGAAGCCGGTGTTGCCGCACTGGTCCAGCACGGCGATATAGTAAGTGGCTGTACCGATCACACCCACGTCGTAGATCGTGTCGTTGGTGCTAAGAACACTGAAGCCATCGCTCCACGCCAGTGTGTATACCCCACTACCACCCGTGAGCGAAGCGATCACCAGATCGAGGCTATCACCGGGGCATTGAACGATGGTATCGTTGTTCGTTTGCACCACGATAGGTGGCAGCGCCAACGGGGAAACCACGATCGTGTCCGCATCGCCCATGCCGCAGCCGGCCTCAACGGTTATGTAGTAGGTGGCCAACGGACCGCTGTTGATGGCTAACGATGTTGTTGTACTGAGCACGGTACCGTTCCCATCGGTCCACTCGTAACTGTAGTTGCCATCGCCACCTGTTGTGCTGATCACTTGCAGCACGGCGGCTTGCGGACAACTCAGGGCCGTGTCGTTGGTCACGGTCATCTGCACGGGCGCATAAGCCGGAACGTTCACCGTGATGTTGCCGGTCTGCGGGATCTGTCCACAAGTATCCGTGACGGTAACCGAGTACGTGGTGGTAACCGGCGGCGAGACGGTGATCGTTGCGGTGGTGTCACCTGTGTTCCAAGTGTACTGGTAGTTGCCATAACCCTGGAACACGTCCGGCCCGATGGTCACCATCTGGTCGCACGCGATCGCCGTATCGCTCACGGCGATGTACATCGGCTGCGCCTCGTTGATGTAGAAGGTGAAATTCGTGACCACCAACATGCCGCTGCACTGCGCCACGTTGCTGATGGTGATGTCCACGGTCTCCAGCAGGTCCACATCCAATGGCGCGGTAAGAATGAACGACACCGTCGTATCACCGGGCAGGAAAACGATCTCGCTCGGCAGCACAGGGAAGTAGTCCACACCGGCGGTGGCCGTACCACCAACACTGAGCTGTACGGTATCGGTGGTGGCGAACCCGGCATAACGCTCGAAGCTGAGCACTGCCGTGGCGCAGCCCTCATAGAGCGTACTATCGATCAACCCCACTGCCGTGCTCAAGGAAGCATTGACCGCCGCCGTACTGGTGAAACTGCCGGCCTTGAGGAAAACCGCGCTATCGAAAACCGTATCGCTTGCATCGCCGACGGCTATCTTGATGTGGTATTGCAGACCGCAGGTGACCAGTGCAAAGGCGGTGAGCACCGTGGTGTATCCGTCGTACTGGACGTAGATCGGGTTGCTGTTATATGGGGCGTTCGACCCGTTGCCGTTGTCCACGTAATACGCCGCTTGCTGGTTCCATTGAGCCGAAGAGGCCACACAATTGGAGAGTGTTCCATTGGCCCCGACAAAACCATTGTTCACCGTGTTGATGGAGATCGGTATGGAGGTACCAGGTATCAGCGCGATGTTCTCCGCACCGTTGCTGAAGGGCCCGCTGAAGCCCGGGCCGCTCAGGAAGAAACCGAATACATCGTTCACCCCACACACGTACTCCGGATACTCGTCCGAGGCGAAAATGAAATCGAACTTGAGCGTATCGCCATTGGGCACGAAGTCGAATTCAAGCACGGCGGCATCATTGACCACCTGTGGGCTCGATAGTATTTCCAGATCCGGGTCGCTCTGCCCGAAGTTGCCCCCGCCCAACGAATTGCTCCCACTGGTGTTCGGGCCCAAGGCGTTGTTCACATCACCGGTGGCCATGATCACACCCAGCCCCATGCCGAGAACGGTGGCGTTCGCATCGAAATCACCCATCTGCTCGGTAAGGGAAGTACCTGGAAGGCCGTTGAAGGTGATGTTGGTGACCGTGACCCCGCTACCCAACAGAACGTTCTGGACCAATTGCGTGGGGGTGAGGGTATTGTTCACCACCAATTGCCCGTTGGCCACGGTCAGTAGTGCCGAAGACGCGAAAAGAAGCAGAAGGCGCGTGCGCATTGGAAGAGGATCAGGCCAAGGATCGGAAATGTAGGTCTTCCCGGCGGCCATAGGACGATCGGTCCAAAGCGGCCGTTGCCCCGGTCGCGAACGGCTGGGCGTGTACATTCGGCGGCAGGCGGAACCCGGCATTCGGTCTACTCCCGCCCCTTCCCTGAACATCCGCGCATCCAACGCATCCATACCTCTCCATATGCCCTCCCTGGATCCCTACATCGACGCCAACAAGGACCGCTTCCTGAACGAGCTGCTCGACCTGCTGCGCATACCCAGCGTAAGCGCCGACCCCAAGTACAAGGCTGATGTCGCCCGATGTGCCGATGCGGTGCGGAAGAACCTGGAAGCCGCGGGCGTGGACTTCGCCGAGATCTGCCCAACGGCCGGACATCCGATCGTTTACGGCGAGAAGATGGTCGATCCCAAGTTGCCCACCGTGCTGGTCTACGGCCACTACGATGTGCAACCCCCCGACCCGCTTGACCTGTGGACGAGCCCGCCTTTCGAACCCATTATCAAGGATGGCCAGATCTACGCTCGTGGCAGCGCTGACGACAAAGGCCAGTTCTACATGCATGTGAAGGCCTTGGAGGTGATGGTGAAGAACAACGCGCTGCCCTGCAACGTGAAGTTCATGATCGAAGGCGAGGAGGAAGTGGGCAGCGACAACCTGGGCACGTTCGTGGCCGCCAACAAGGCCAAGCTGAAAGCCGACGTGGTCCTCATCAGCGATACATCCATGATCGCGAATGATGTCCCCAGCATCAATACCGGGCTGCGCGGGCTCAGCTATGTGGAAGTTGAAGTGACGGGCCCCAACCGCGATCTGCATAGCGGCGTGTATGGCGGAGCGGTGGCCAACCCGATCAACACGCTGTGCGCCATGATCGCCAGCTTGCACGATGCCGATGGCCGCGTGACGATACCCGGCTTCTATGATGACGTGCAGGATCTCAGTGCCGCCGATCGCAAGGCATTGGCTGAAGCACCATTCGACGAGAAGGAATGGATGAAGGAACTCGGCGTGAGCGCTGTGAAAGGGGAGAAAGGCTACACCAGTGATGAACGCTGCACCATCCGCCCTACCCTCGATGTGAACGGCATCTGGGGTGGCTATATCGGCGAGGGCGCAAAGACCGTGTTGCCCGCCAAGGCATTCGCCAAGATCAGCATGCGTCTGGTGCCCAACCAGAAGAGCGACAAGGCCACGCGCATGTTCAAGGAACATTTCGAGAAGATCGCGCCACCGTACGTCAAGGTTGTCGTTCGCCCACACCATGGAGGCGAGGCTGCCGTAACACCCACCGACAGCGTGGCCTACCGGGCGGCCAGCAAAGCCATGGAGGAAGCGTTCGGGAAGAAGCCCATCCCCACGCGTGGTGGGGGCAGCATCCCCATCGTGGCGCTCTTCGAAAAGGAACTCGGCCTCAAGACCATCCTCTTCGGCTTCGGCTTGGACAGCGACAACATCCACAGCCCCAACGAGCACTACGGCGTGTTCAACTACATCAAGGGCATCCAGACCATCCCGCGTTTTTTCCACCACTATGCCGAGATGAGCAATGGCAAGGGCTGATCGCCGTTGATCGTTCATGCCGTCTTTATCCCGATCCGTTAGTCGTTGGTCGTTGGTCCCGGCCCTGTGCCTCTTGCTGACCGGTTGCACCAACTTCAGGGATGTCACCTTCCATGGTGTGCGCAACGTGGAGCTGCGCCAGTTGGACGGCAGCCTCATCGCCCTCACCATCGATGCTGAAGTGGAGAACCCCAACGGCTACCGCATCAAACTGAAGGATCCCGATGTGGATCTCTGGTACAACGGCCAATTGATCGGCAAGGCCGTGCTCGATAGCGC
>JBATMK010000271.1:0-13325 GCA_049289815.1 Flavobacteriales bacterium | reverse complement strand
ACGCAGCTGTAGGTGTTACTACCGCCGCCCATGTAGCCCCGGCATCTGTGGTCCGCAGGATCCGGCCCGCCTTCCCGACCGCGAGCCCCGTCGTTGCCGAAACAAAGGTCATGTCGTAACAGCCGGTAAAGTCAGGGCCCAGGTGGACCATATCCCATTGGACCCCCGCATCGGTCGTGCGGATGATGATCTCAGCGATCTCGAAGGTGCTATATCCTGAAACGATCCACGTATCCGGGTCGATCATGTACACGCCCCCAAGTGAGTCGAAGGACATCAATGGTCCGAGCGGCGGGGGCACGACCACCTCCGTCCAATTGCTGCCAGCATCAAGCGTTTCGTAGATCACACCCGGTGCTCCTGAGGCGAGGGCGTGCTGATCATCCAAAATGTGGACACCAAGCGCATGCCCGAAGGGAGTGAAGGACTGTTGCACCCACTGTGCCTGTGCCGGCACCACGAAAGCAGGGATCGAAATGGTCAGAAGGAGAGACCCGGCGTTCAACCGGTGCAGTGCGTGGCGATGGGCCATGGACCGAAAATAGGCTGCTGGAAGGATCAGGGAACCAGCGGGTCGAGCACGCCAACCTTGCAACACTGCAGCATTAGGCGTGCCCCAAGCCGCATGAAGAGCCTACCGTGCACCGGGTAGGAACAGCTTTTCCAAGTGTGATCGGGCCGGAGAATACCCGCGATCGGGTATTTCCAGCGAGAGCGGCCGCCGATAGCCTTGTTGGGCCGTGCCACCAACGGTGCGGACTAACCAACCAACTCATGAAGTACATGAAAAACGCATTGTGCGCCATGCTGCCTGCGCTTATCGCATGCACCGTTTCCGCACAGGAACCCAACAACTGTTGTCCGGGCCAACCGCGTGTACCCGGCCCCACTGTACTGCCGCTAACGCCCGTGGCCAACCCGGAAGCCGTTACCGCCGATCTGGCCATCGATGCTGCGCAGACCAGCGTGACCGAGGACCCCACGAACTGGATCCTCAAGACGCGCATCTACAACCAGAACGGCGACGATTGCGCCAGCACCTGCAGCCGGGCCACGATCCAATTGCCTACGGAAACCAAGGTGATGAGCGTGAAAACCGTGCATGGCACCCAGGTGGATCGCTTGCGTTGGAAGCAGTGCGCCGCACTCATTGAGGTGGACCTTCCACAACTCTGTCCCGGTGCCACTGGCGGTGCCGTTGAGATCACCGTGGTGGTGGAGAAGTCGTTGCAGGCCGTGGGCCAATGCCTGCCCACGTTCACTGTTTCGGTGCGGGGTGACATACCCGATACCGAACCGAGGAACAACTACTGGTGGTGGATGCGGCGTTGCGGAACAACCACGACCGTTCTGGGTCCGCCCACGACCGGCCCGACCCCATGACCACGGCTGGAGCACGAACAACAAAGCCCTCCTACCGGGGGCTTTGTTGTTCACAGACTTCGTTGAAGCAGGCGCTTTTGCGAACTCATGTGAACGGCCGCCGGTGCCACGTTGGCCGATCGGACCCCGGCTATCTTCGGCCACCATCCCTCCCCCGTGCCCGATCGCCTCGTCATCATTCCCACGTACGATGAAAAGGAGAACATCGAGGATGTCCTGACGCGCGTGTTCGGACTGCAACCGGAGTTCCATGTACTTGTTGTGGATGACGGGAGCCCGGATGGGACCGCTGCTATCGTGAAAGGGTTGATGGCGCGCTGGCCGGGACGCCTTCACTTGATGGAGCGCAAGGGCAAGCTCGGGCTCGGGACGGCCTACATAGCGGGCTTCAACTGGGCGCTGGAACGGAACTATTCATTCATCTTCGAAATGGATGCGGACCTGAGCCACAACCCCGATGACCTGGTGCGCTTGTACAATGCATGCGCCGCTGAAGGTGTGGGCATGAGCGTGGGCAGCCGTTATGTGAGCGGCGGCAGCGTTCGGGACTGGGCCTGGCACCGCATCGCGATCAGCTGGCTGGCATCGCTGTACGTGCGCACGATCCTGTGGCTGGGCGTCATGGACACCACAGCGGGATTCGTGTGTTACCGGAACACCACCCTGGCGCAGCTCGACCTTGCCGCGATCAAGTTCATCGGCTATGCCTTCCAGATCGAGATGAAATACCGCGTGCGCCGCAAAGGCCTGCGCATCGTGGAAGTGCCCATCACGTTCGTCGACCGCGTGAAGGGGAAGAGCAAGATGAGCATCAACATCTTCAAGGAAGCCATCATCGGTGTGCTGAAGATGCGCATGACCGTGAGGTGAATGGACAGCTGGCTGATCCGCAACGCGCAGTTGGTGAACGAGGGCCGCACGTTCCCCGCGGATGTGCTGGTGCGCGATGGCCTATTGGAACGGGTTGCGGAAGAGGGCATCAACGCAGTTGTTGGTGTGAAGGAAGTGGATGCCCAAGGCAGGTATCTGTTACCCGGAGCCATTGATGACCAGGTGCATTTCCGCGAGCCCGGACTGACGCACAAGGACGACATCGCACACGGCAGCGCGGCCGCTGTGGCCGGCGGCATCACCAGTTACATGGAGATGCCCAACACGGTACCGCAGGCGCTCACGCAAGAGTTGTTGGCAGCCAAGTATGCCCTGGGTGCCGCGACTTCCGTTGCGAACCACAGTTTCTACATGGGCGTGGGCAACAACAACATCGACGAAGTGCTGCGCACCGACCCACGCAGCGTTTGCGGATTGAAAGCCTTCCTCGGCAGCAGCACAGGCGACATGCTCGTGGACGATGAGCGCGCGCTGGACCGCCTCTTCCGCGAGGCGCACATGATCCTGGCCGTGCATGCAGAGCACGAACCAACGGTGAAAGCCAACCTCGCCAAAGCGATCGCGCACTACGGAGAGGACATCCCGATCGAACAACATCCCGTGATCCGCGATGCAGAGGCCTGCTACCGCAGCAGCCGCGCGGCGGTGGCGCGCGCGAAGGAGCACGGCACGCGTTTACATGTGCTGCACATCAGCACCGCACGGGAGTTGGACCTGTTCAGCACCGTTCCGTTGGCGCGGAAGCGCATCACCGCCGAAGCCTGTATCCACCACCTATGGTTCGATGAACTGGCTTACACCGCAAAAGGTTCGTTGGTGAAATGGAACCCCGCGATCAAGACCGCCGCCGACCGCTGGGCCATTCGGCAAGCAGTGCTCGATGACCGTATCGATGTGATCGCCACCGATCATGCACCGCACACGCTGGAAGAGAAAGCACAGCCTTACACCAAATGTCCCAGCGGTGGACCCATGGTGCAGCACGCTTTGGTTGCGATGCTCGAGCTGGTGCACGAGGGTGTGTTCACGTTGGAGCGGGTGGTGGAGAAGATGTGCCATGCGCCGGCCCGTCTCTTCGATGTGAGCGAACGCGGCTTCATCCGCGAGGGCCACCGTGCCGATCTGGTGCTTGTGGATATGGACGCAGTGTGGAAAGTCGAAAAGACCAACCTCCTCTACAAGTGCGGGTGGAGCCCGTTCGAAGGACAACGGTTCCGCAGCCGCGTGCTGCACACATGGGTGAACGGGAGGATGGTCTGGGACGGTGAGCGGGTGGATACGAGCGTACGCGGGCAACGCCTGCTGTTCAACCGATGAAACGCGCGCTCCTCTTCGCACTCGTGCTCACGGCTTGTAGCGGCCAGGAACCGGCGCCTCCGGCCGACCTTATCCAGCGCGATGCCTTCGTGCAAGTATTGGCGGATGTCCAGATGATAGAGGCCCGTATCAACCATGAGATGGTGGTGGATCAGCGCACCGACAGTCCGGCGCAGCGCTACTATGAAGAGTTGTATGCGGAGCGGAAGATCACCAAAGACCTTTACGCCCGTACCTATCAGTGGTACGTAGAGCACCCGGAGCAGATGAAGGCCGTTTACGAGGACGTGCTTGTTGAACTTGGCCGGAGGAAGGAGAAGGGCGAGTGAGTTCCGGAAACACTGCGTTCACATCCGGGGCGCCATCTTCGTCGGTCACCGATCGCCGGGATGGATCATTTGCAGCACGCCCGCATCCTCCTTGCCCCGCTCGATTGGGGTTTAGGCCATGCTGCGCGCTGCGTACCCATCATCACCGCACTGCTGGAGCGCGGCGCGGTGCCGGTGATCGCGGCGGATGGAGGTCCGCTGGCGTTGTTACGGAATGAATTCCCGGATCTGGAGCAGGTGCGCTTGCCGGGCCTTGCCATCCGATACGCCAAAGGCCGATCACAGCTGGTGCGCATGGCATTGCAGTTCCCGGCCATGGTTCGGCAAGTGCAGGCTGAACGACGTGCGTTCGACAGGGTGCGCCGCTCATTGCGCATTGATGCGGTGATCAGCGATCAGCGTTTCGGTGTGCGCGCCGACGACCTTCCCAGTGTCATCATCACGCACCAGGTCTTCCCTTTCACCCCGATCGCGCAACGTGCATTGCGCAAGGTGAACCTGCGGCATCTCGCTCAGTTCAACCGATGCTGGGTGATGGACCTGCCCGATGCGCCGGGCCTTGCCGGTGACCTGTCCCACGGGCCGCTCCCTGCGAATGCCCGCTACATCGGTGCATTGAGCCGCATGAGCCAGCCACCTTCCGAAGCGGCACCGGAGCAGTACAACGTGGTGGCGGTGATCAGCGGACCGGAGCCGCAGCGAACGTTGTTCGAGCGCGAGCTGCTGGTGCAACTGCATCGCACACCGGGAAAACATGTACTGGTACGCGGCGTTCCGCACCATGCTCACGAGGCTGGCGAGGAACGGATCGGCAATGTGAACGTACTGCCCCACGCCGATGCCCGGACCCTGACCGAACTCCTGCGCAGTGCCCGCTTCATCGTTTCGCGCAGCGGCTACACCACGTTGATGGACCTTGCAGTGCTGGGCCGCACCGCCTTGATCGTACCCACACCCGGGCAGGAAGAACAGGAATACCTCGGCCGGTTGCACTCTGGAACGGGTCGCTTCATTGTGCAACGGCAGGGATCGGTGGATATCGCCGAGGCGCTTGCAACGGGAACAAAGGCCACGTCACCCCTTCCGGGTTCACGGATCCTGCTGGACGCTGCACTGGATGATCTGGCAACAATGCTGGGGTAATTTGGGCCCATGACAGCAGCATTACTTCGTGCTTCCACGGGACGGGCGATGCGGTGCAAGGCCCTCCGGGTATCCGCGATCGGCGCCTCGTTGTTGCTTGTGATCGCGGCAATTGCGCAGGACCCAGCGAGCGATCTGCGCGCACTCGAACAACAATGGTCCGCGCTCAATGACCAGCGCTCCGCTCTCCAACAGAAACTCGAACAGGCCAAGCTGGCCGTTATCCGTGCCGATGTGCAACGCTGGGGACTTCCCGCCTTGGCGCCGGGCGAGCAAGTGATCTGGCATCCTGCGCACGCGCTGGTATACAGCGAGGCGCACGAGGTGCCCAAGTGGACCGCGCATATCGTGGTCACCGACATTGTACAAGGCAACCTGGCGCGCATCGACACCTTTCTGATGGACACGCTGGTGCCAACGGGCAGCGCCACCGTGGAAGACTACTGGAACAGCGGCTACGATCGCGGGCACATGGTGGCCAGCGCGGACATGCGCTGGAGCAGATCGGCCATGGCGGGCACCTATCTGTACAGCAACGTGGCCCCGCAAAAACCTGAACTGAACCGTGGTACCTGGGCCGATCTGGAGGACTGGATCCGCCGCTATGTGCACTACGGCAACGAGCGCGCATTCGTGCTCACCGGTCCTGTCCTGCGCGATGGGCTTCCGAAGATGAACAACCCCGGCCACAAGAACGAGGTGAGCATTCCTTCACACTATTGGAAGGTGCTGGCCGATCTGGACGGCGACGACAAGAAAGCGATCGCCTTCGTCATGACCAATGGCCTGAACGAGAACCTCCCGATCGCATACGCGGTAAGCGTGGACAGCGTGGAGCGGTTGACCGGTCTCGACTTCTTCCCGGCGTTGGATGACGCAACAGAGGCGCGTATCGAAGCCATGCGCGAGCCCAAGGATTGGTACCACGAAGGCGATCCGTTCTTCGGTGAAGTGGAACCGCTGAAAGCACCACTGCCGAAAGGACTTTACAACACCGTCCAAGCCAAATACCACGTGGGCCAGGAAGCCACAATCTGCGGCACGGTGGTGAACACCCGCCGCACGGAAAAGGCCAACGCCGTGTACTTGAACCTCGATCGCCTCCACCCCCACCAGGATTTTTACGCCACCGTGTGGGATGTGAACGGGCCCAACTTCAGCTACGATCCGGAAACGTGGCTGATCAACAAGAAGATCTGTGTTACCGGTGCGATCACGCTCTACGACAACATCCCGCGCATCAGCGTGAACAACGAGCACGCCATTCAGCTCTGGGATGAAGTAGCGAGGTGAACTTTATTGCAACGATGATGCCCTACCCCTTCCTCAACCGGGTCTCCTACTTCTTGCCGCTCGCGCTGATCGCTTGCGGCTCCTCTTCCAAAGATGAGCCCGCTGCCACGGCCACAACGGAAGTCGCGGCTGCACCGCTGTTGGTGAGCCTGCCGGCTGAACGCACCGGCATCACCTTCAGCAATCGCATCGATGAGAACGGTGAGATCAACTACTTCCGTTACGAGTACCTGTACAATGGCGGCGGCGTGGCTGTTGGCGACCTCAATAACGACGGCTTGCAGGATGTCTACTTCACGGGTACACTGAACCCCGACAAGGTCTACCTGAACAGGGGCAAGATGACCTTCGAGGATGTAACGTCCACGGTGCTCCCCCCGCACGAAGGCTGGCACAGCGGGGTGAACATGGTGGATGTGAACAACGATGGCTGGTTGGACATTCATGTAAGCCGCAGCGGGTGGTACCCGGAGACGGACACCCGGAAGAACCTGCTGTACATCAACAAGGGCGGCATTGAGCAAGGCGGTGTTCCATCCTTCGAGGAGAAAGCCGAAGCCTTCGGTATCGCCGACACCGGGCGCACCACGCAGAGCGCCTTCTTCGACTACGATGCTGACGGTGACCTGGACCTGTTCGTGATGAACTGTCCGTTGCAAGGCGGCAAAACGCTCACGAGCATTGAGGTGAATGCCTTGATCGCGAACGGCAAGGCACCGAGTTCCCAGTTCTACCGGAACGATGGCGGGCACTTCGTGAACGTGAGCAAACAGGCAGGCATCGAGAACATGGCCTACGGTCTTGGCGTTGCCATCAGCGACCTCAATGGCGATGATCGACCGGACATCTACGTGGCCAACGACTACATCGCGCCGGACTTCATGTACATCAACAACGGCAACGGCACCTTCAGCGAGCGGGTGAAAGAAGCCACGCGGCACATCAGCAACTTCGGCATGGGCTGCGATGCGGCCGACTTCAACAACGATGCGTTGCCGGACATCATGACCGTGGACATGGTGAGCGAGGACCACGTGCGCAGCAAGAAGAACATGGCTGGAATGAGCAGCGACAAGTTCTGGGGCGTGGTGAAAGTGGGCTACCACTACCAGTACATGTTCAACACGCTGCAGATGAACAACGGCAATGGCACCTTCAGCGAAGTGGCGCAGCAGGGCGGTATCAGCAAGACCGATTGGAGCTGGACACCCCTCTTCGCCGATCTGGACAACGATGGCTGGAAAGACCTCGTGATCACCAATGGCTACAAGCGGGACATGCGCGATGTGGACTATGTCAACGCCAGCGACAAGCTGAAAGGGAAGAAGGACGTTTCGTTGCAACAACTGTTATCCCTCATTCCCGTCAACCGCATCCGCGACTATGCGTACCGCAACAAGGGCGCTGACGAAAGCGGCATGCCCGGCCTCGGCTTCGAGGACGTGAGCGCGGCATGGGGATTCACGAACAACGCCAACTCCAACGGCGCGGCCTATGCCGATCTGGACAACGATGGCGACCTCGACCTCCTCTTCAACAACATCGATGCAGTGGCGGAGGTCTTCGAGAACCAAGCGGTGCAGCAGGGCAAGGGCCACTGGCTGCGGGTGCAGGTGGAAGGCGATGGCGGCAAGGCTTATGGGACGAAAGTCATACTGCACGCCGCCCAAGGCGACCAATTCCAGGAACTCCAACCCACGCGCGGCTACCAAGGCGGGGTTGACCGCATATTGCACTTCGGGTTGGGCGCCGACTTGTCAGCCGGTGAACTGGTGGTGCGTTGGCCGGATGGCAAGGAGAGCCGCTTCACCGATGTGAAGGCCGATCAAGTGTTGAAGGTGGAACGGGCCTCGGCCAGGGATCCACTGCCGAACGTCACAGAGCAGCAACTCTTCACCTTGAGCGCGCCCGATGGTCTGGTGTTCAAACACGTGGAGAACCCTTACGACGATTTCAAGCGGGAAGTCCTGCTGCCTCACAAGCAAAGCGAGCTGGGCCCGCTGGTGAGCGTAGGCGATGCGAACGGCGATGGGCTGGACGATCTGTTCGTGGGCGGTGCGCGCGGACAGAGCGGCGCTCTCTTCGTGCAGAACAGCAACGGCACCTTCGCCAAAGGCCCAAGCCAGCCGTGGAAAGAACACGCCATCTGCGAGGATCTCGGATCACTCTTCTTCGACGCCGACGGCGATGGCGACAAGGACCTGTACGTGGTGAGCGGCAGCAATGAAGTGGACCAGGAGCCGCGCAACTACACCAACCGGTTGTATCGCAACGATGGTAAAGCCACTTTCAAATATGACCCCACTGCGATACCGCAAATGCAGACCAGTGCCATGCGGGTTTGCGCGGCCGACGTGGACGGCGACAACGACCTCGATCTCTTCGTGGGCGGCCGGAACATACCTGGCCAATACCCGAACACGCCACGCAGTTACCTGTTGCTGAACGATGGCGGCGGAACGTTCAACGATGCTACCGAGGCCATCGCGCCCGATCTGGCCCGCATCGGGTTGGTAAGCGATGCGGAGTTCGACGACTACGACAGCGATGGCGATGCCGATCTGGTGGCGATCGGCGAATGGATGCCCATCTCGTTCTTCGAGAACAATGGCGGCAAGTTCACGCAAGCGAACGCCAAAAGCGGGCTGAAGGACACCGAGGGCTGGTGGAGCAGCTTGACCATGGCCGATCTGGACGGCGATGGCGACAAAGACCTGGTGTGCGGCAACCTCGGCTGGAACTCGAAGTTCCATGCGACGTCCGAACATCCGTTGGACATCTACTGGAACGACTTCGACGGCAACGGGCATAGCGACATCGTGCTGGCGAAGGACTACAAGGGCAAGGCGGTGCCGGTGCGCGGCCGCCAATGCAGCAGCCAGCAATGCCCGATGATCGCCAACAAGTTCGCCACGTACGATGCCTTCGCCAACGCCAGCCTGAAGCAGATCTACGGCGAGGAGAACCTGGCGAAAGCGCTGCACCTGCAAGCGAAGCACATGCGCAGTTGCATCGTACTGAACCAGGGAGGGGGCAAATGGGAACTGCACGACCTACCGGGCATGGCGCAGAGTGCGCCCATCAACGCCAGCCTCGTGCTGGACCTGAACAACGATGGCCGCATGGACATCGTGGCCGTGGGCAACAACTGGGGCGCCGAAGTGGAGACCATCCGCTACGATGCCGGAACCGGATGCGTGCTGCTGGGCGATGGCAAGGGCGCCTTCAAGCCCGTTGCACCGGGCAAGAGCGGGCTCTTCGCTTGGGAGAACGCGAAGGATCTCGCGCTGGTGCGGCTGGGAAAAAATGCTGCACCATTGTTCGTTGTGGCCAACAACAATGGGCCCTTGCAGGAGTGGCGGTTGACGGGGACCGTGAAGGTGGCGGAGCGCTGAGCCGACCCTACGCCCGCTTCAACGTGAAGGCGAACACCGTGCCTTCGCCTTCGGTGCTGCGCACCGTGATGCTTTGCCCGTGCGCATCGATGATGTGCTTGACGATGGCCAGCCCGAGCCCACTGCCGCCTTCGTTGCGCGCGCGGCTCTTGCCCACACGGTAGAACCGTTCGAACAAACGCGAGAGGTGCTCGGGCGCGATACCGATGCCATTGTCCGAGACTTCCACCAGCACCTGCCCACCTTCCACGGTGAAAGCCCGCACGGTGACGTTGCCGCCGGGACGACCGTAGCTGATGGCGTTGGTCAACAGGTTCAGGAACACCTGCGCCATGCGACCGGGGTCGCACTGCACCATCAGCGGATCGGTGATCTCACTGCGCAACGTGATTCCCTTTTCCGTGGCATGGCGCGCGGCGTCGGCCAGTTCATCGTCCACCAGTTCGGCGAGGTCGGTGGGCTCGAGGGTCATCTCCATCACCCCACTTTCCAGCTTGGCGATCATGTCCAGGTCCTCCACGATCTTGTTGAGGCGATCGGTGCCGCGCGCTGCGCGCTCCAGGAAATCGCGGTTCACGTTCGGGTCTTCCAAGCCACCCTCCAACAACGTGAGGATGTAGCCTTGGATATTGAAGATGGGCGTCTTCAACTCATGGCTCAAGTTGCCGATGAACTCTCTGCGGAACTCTTCCCGTTTGCGCAGCTCGGTGATCTCCGTTCGCTTCTCGCGCGCCCAATCCTCCACGGTCGCCTGCACCTGCCCGAGCACATCGCTGGTCATGTCCACCACGGGCGGGGTGCTGCTCTTACCCGTTTTCAGGTCGTGCACCATGCGGAACAACAGGCGGATGCGCGCGTTGATGAAGCGCTCCAGTGCCACCATCACCACGGTATAGGCCGCACCGAACGCCACCGCAGCCAGCAAGAGGGTCCACCACGCGCTGATGCCGGCATCGAGCTGCCGCACGAGCACCAAGGCAAGCACGCCCACCAGGATCGCCACGAACGCCGCCGCCACCAAGGCGACCTGCCGTGGGGTCAGCGTATCGATGGAACGTTCGGAGGCCATGTGGGGGCCGCAAAACTATCCCTCCACGTTGCGCCAATGTTAAGAGCGCGGCTTGGCGCAACGGCGCTAGTAGGCTTCTGTCATCATACAGTCAAGTAGTGTCATGGTGAGCCCGGCTTTGTCATGGTGAGCCCGGCTTTGTCATGATGAGCCCGTCGAACCATGAACTGCGCATGTGTCACGGTTCGACGGGCTCACCGTGACAGTTCCACATGAACTGCGCATGTGTCGCGGTTCGACGGGCTCACCGTGACAGACCCAAGGGCTCCTCCAGGAAGTACAACGAGTGCTATTGCAGCACGATGTCGCCTGTGCTCACCGTATTGCTGGTGTGCAGCGCCCGGTCGATGAGGCGCACATCGAAGCGGATGGTATCGCCCTCGTCAGCATCGGTGAGGACGCCGTACCACGGCTGGGGGAAGCCGGGGATCTGCACGGTTTCGATGCGGCGGGCGATCTCGCCTTCCAACGCCTTGTTCTGGCCGGTAGGGGTGATCACTGGAAGGCGATGCCCGAGAGCGCTCTTGAACACCCAAGTGCCCGCTTCGCGCAGGTAGTAGTCCATATAGAAGTTGTAGTAGTACACCGAGGCGCTATCGAACGGTGGGTCGGTCTGGTCCTCCGAGAGCCCGATATCGCCATCGCCATCCGTGAAGGTGACCACCAAACTGGCGGAATCGGCATACTGCCCGAAGCTCTTGAAGGCGATCGCCGGTTCGGGTGGGAACTCCTCGGTCTTCAGGCAACCGCTGAACAGCACCATCGCCACGGCCAAACCGCCGGTTACTTTCATCGCGCTGTGCAACTGCTTCATGGTGCGCACGAAATTAGGCCCATTCACCGGCTGGTCGTTCATGTCCGCTCCCATTGATCCCGCGTTGCTCGATCGGCCCTTCGCCATTGAAGGCCCCGAGGACTTCAACGCCCTGGCGCTCGACTTATTCCGCTTGCACGCTGCACACAACCCTGTCTACCGGGGATTCCTTTCCGGTCTCGGGGACCGGGCGGCGAAAGTCGAGCGGTGGGAGGATATCCCCTGCCTGCCTATTGGGCTGTTCAGGTCGCACAGCGTGCTGTTGGAGGGGCTGAAGCCCGCGGTGACCTTCACCAGCAGCGGTACTACGGGAGCCACGACGAGCAGTCACCACGTGCCCTGGCCCGACCTGTACGAACGATCGTTCACAACCGGCTTCGAACGTGTGTTCGGGGAACAACGCCACCTCGTGATCGCTACGCTTTTGCCGGGATACCAGGAGCGGACGGGTAGTTCGTTGGTGTACATGATGGAGAAGCTCATCGCTACTCATGGGCATTCCGGTAGCGGTACGTTCCTCCATGATCACGAAGCCCTTCATCGCTTGCTGAGCGTCCCTGAACCAACCGGCTGGACGCTGTTGGTGGGAGTACCCTATGCGCTTCTCGATTTCATGGAACGGTTCCCTGGCCCGTACCCGAATCTGTTCCTTGTTGAAACAGGAGGGATGAAAGGACGGCGCGCAGAACTCGTGCGCGAAGAGTTGCACTCACTGCTGAAGACCGGATTCGGGGTCCCGCGTGTGTTCTCGGAATATGGGATGACCGAACTGCTATCGCAGGCCTGGAGCAGCGGTTTTGGCAAGTACGACTGCCCGCCTTGGATGCAGGTGCGCATACGCGATGTGAACGACCCGTTCGCTCAGCTACCACGGGGCCGCACCGGTGGCATCGATGTCTTCGACCTGTGCAACATCGGCTCGTGCCCGTTCATCGCCACGCAGGACCTTGGGCGTATCGATGAGGACGGGGATTTCGAGGTACTCGGCCGTTTCGACAACAGCGACATGCGGGGATGCAACTTGCTGGTGGAGAACTAGCTCACCACCTTCACCAGGAAGTAGTTCTTCTTGCCGCGCTGCAACAGCATGAATCGCTTGTGAATCAAGTGCTGAGAAGATGTTCCTGCATCCTCGCCCGAAACCTTCACCTTGTTCACCGAGATTGAGCCTTCCTTCAATGCACGCTTCGCGTCTCCGCTTGAACCTGTGCAACCCGACCACCAGAGTAATTTGCTCATCGGAATACCAGCTCCGATCTGCTCCAAATTCACCCCAGCAATCCCAAACTCTGGATGTGGCTTGTTCGCTACCTTCTCTGGGTTCGGCAAAGTGTCGTATAGGTCCTCCCAAACGCTTTCTGGTAAGTCTGCAAGCGCTTCAGGGGAGTTGCCGAAGACGGCCTCAGAGGTCTTGAGCGCCTTCTGTAGCTCTGCGTCACCATGTGCGCGGCGCGTGATATCAGCGGCGAACAACCTCTGCAAGGTGCCCGGCTTCGCTCGGTGTTCCGCTTCCCGTGCTTCGATCTCCTCCCGCTCCCAGGTGGTGAAGATCCGTGCAAAGCGCACGACATCAGCATCGCTGGCATTGAGCCAGAACTGGTAGAACTTGTAGGGCGAAGTACGCGCAGCATCCAACCACACATTGCCACTTTCACTCTTGCCGAATTTGCTGCCATCAGCTTTGGTGAGCA
>JBATMK010000270.1:0-3762 GCA_049289815.1 Flavobacteriales bacterium | reverse complement strand
GTTCAGCTGGGGTCAACGTTACGTGAATACGTCACGAACGGCGGATTGTGGACTGACCTTGTTCACATCCCATAGTTTGCCCGCAATGCAGTGCCAGACCATGTTTCCAGCGTCCGGGCGGGATGCTGTCATGCGCTTGGCCTTCCCATTGTCGGGCATATCGAGGCAAGCCTTCGATGTGGTAGACCAGTGGGTCCCATCCCGTTGATAAGTCACCGTTGGGCCCTTCAACCCCGGCCACCATGCGGCCCAGCGCGTTACGGGACCTTGTTTATTTCTCCCGCTCATCCGCGCTTCCCGGCTGTGCTGCATTCAAGACCTTCGCCCTCCCTTATCCCGGGGAAGACGATGACCGATCAACTGACCAAGAGCCAGGAACTCATTGCCCGCCGAAAGGCCGCCGTGCCGAACGGTGTGGGCATGTTCAACTATGCCACGGCCAAGAAGGCCGATGGTGCCACCATCATCGATGAGGACAACCGCGAGCTGATCGACTTCGCCGGCGGCATCGGCGTAGTGAACGCTGGCCATTGCCCACCGCCTGTGGTGAAGGCGATACAAGAGCAGGCGGCGAAATTCCTGCACGTGAGCTTCAATGTAGCCAGCTATGAGCCCTACGTTGCTCTCTGCGAGAAGCTCAACACACTGCTTCCACATGGCGCACTGACGAAGACCCTGCTCGTCAGTACGGGAGCCGAGGCCGTCGAGAATGCGATCAAGATCGCCCGCCAGGCCACCAAGCGCCAAGGGGTCCTTTGTTTCACCGATGCCTTCCATGGCCGCACGATGATGGCCATGACGCTCACGAGCAAAGTGGGCTACAAACCCGACTGCGGACCCTTTGCGCCGGAAGTGTACCGCACACAGTTCCCGAACTTTTATCGCTATGCAGCTGGACGTAGCGAAACGGACTTCGTGAAGGCGGAATTGAACCGGCTCGAAGAACTCGCGCACAACACGGTTGCACCGGAGAACCTCGCAGCTGTGATCATTGAAACGGTCCAAGGTGAGGGCGGCTTCAATGTTGTGCCTGCCGCCTACTTGAAAGGACTGCGTGCCTTCTGCGACATGCATGGCATCGTGTTGATCCTCGACGAGATCCAAAGCGGGTTCGGTCGTACCGGCGCATGGAGCGCCTTTGAGCAGTTCGGTGTGGTGCCGGATATCAGTACGTGGGCGAAGAGCCTCGGCAGTGGCATGCCCATCGCCGCCGTGGTCGGCAAGGCGGAGATCATGGACAAGGCCGGTCCGAGCAGCATCGGTGGCACATACATCGGCAACCCGGTGAGTTGTGCGGCCGCGCTGGCCACGTTGAAGTACATGGAAGAGATCGACATCAACGCGAAGGGTCGCCATGTGGGCAGCGTCATCCGCAAGCGCTTCGAGAAGATGAAGGCGAAGCACAAGCAGATCGGCGATGTGCGCGGTCTCGGCGCCATGATGGCCATCGAATTCGTGAAGAACGGCGACCCGATGCAACCCGATGCCGATACTTGTACCAAGCTCATGAACGCCTGTGCCGAACGGGACCTGGTGGTGATCAACGCGGGCACGGAGAAGAACATCATCCGCGTCCTGAGCCCGCTTGTGATCAGCGATGAACTGCTGAACAAGGGGTTGGACATCATGGAAGAGGAACTCGACAAGATCTGCGCATGAAGCCCTTCTCCATCGCCGGTATCCAGATGCGCACTTCCACCGCCTTCCCGAACGTGGAGGCGATGAAGACCAAGCTGGACCTGCTCATGACCATCTATCCTTGGGTGGACATGGTGATGTTCAGCGAACTCTGCGCCTACGGTCCGCACACCACGCACGCACAGGCCGTACCCGGAGAGTTCGAACAAGAGATGTGCGCCATGGCCGCAAAGCATGGCATCTGGCTTCTGCCCGGCAGCATCTTCGAACTCAAGGACGAGAAGATCTACAACACGGCCACCGTCATCGACCCAGAAGGCAGTGTGGTCACACGCTACCGCAAGATGTTCCCCTTCTATCCGTACGAAGTGGGGGTTACTGGCGGCAACGAGTTCTGCGTCTTCGATGTGCCGGACGTAGGTCGTTTCGGTGTGAGCATCTGCTACGACATGTGGATACCTGAGACCACACGCACGCTGGCAGTTATGGGCGCCGAGGTGATCCTGCACCCCACCCTCACCGGCACCATCGATCGCGAGATCGAGCTGAGCATTGCACGTGCCAGTGCAGCGATCAACCAGTGCTATTTCTTCGATATCAACGGCCTGGATGCTGGTGGTAGCGGTCGCAGCATCGTGTGCGGTCCGGAAGGCCGCGTGGTCTACCAGGCCGACGTGAACGAGGAGTTCATCCCCATTGAGATCAATCTGGAGAAGGTGCGCCGCAGCCGTGAACTGGGTGTGCTTCGTTTGGGCCAGCCCATGAAGAGCTTCCGCGACCGTCCAGTGGAATTCGACGTGTACACCCCGGGCATGAAGCATCCATACTTGGAAAGTCTCGGCCCGCTGATCAAGCCGAAACGTGTGCAAGAGTTGGGTGAGTTGGAGATCAAGGACCAGACACGCGCACACGAATTGCCCAAGCACATCATCACATCGTTCCGTCCACCCAGCGAATCCAACACCAACTGAGCCATGGGAAGCACCGTCGGCAACAGCAAGCATCATGCACGCCTCAAGAACTACATCAGCTGGTTCGAAGTGCCCGTGTACGACATCCACCGTGCAGCGGCGTTCTACAATTCCATCTACGGCATCGAGATGGAGATCAGCGTGAACGGCGAATTCGCCATGGCCTACTTCCCCGCCGATGAGGGCGTGGGTGGCGCGCTCATCGCTGGTCCTGGTTGCTACCCCAGCGACACCGGTTCGCTCATCTACCTCAATGCAGGCAACGACCTCGAAGGCGTGCTCGGCCGGGTGGAACTGGCGGGCGGCCGCGTGATCATGGCCAAGACGCACATCAATGATGCCTCCGGGAACTTCGCGCTCTTCATCGACAGCGAGGGGAACCGATTGGCGTTGCACGAGGGACCTGCACGGACCGCTCCGGCACCAAAGGCTGCAAAGCCCAAGGTGAAAGCGGTGAAGAAAGCGGCCGTCAAGAAGATCGTGAAGAAGGCTGTGAAGAAGAAGCGCTGAAGCGTTCTTCATCCTTGCATCGACCGAACGTCGGAACAGAGCGCCTCCTATCTTTCCCATCGGCTTACCCCGCATGGCAGATAGCAGCTCCCAGACCCGTTCCCACTTCAACGCCGCGCGCCTTCGTTCCCACACTTGGGACCAACTGAAGCTCGCCGCTTCGTCGCTCAATGAAGGTCGAGGCGATGGCTCCGAAGTGGAGGCCTTGTTGAAGGATCTGCAGACCATCGAGCTCTACTGGGCCTACCCCGGCAAGGACACCGTGAAGCGCCTGCAGCAGATGCTGAAGGGCCGCGAGTACAACACGCTCACGCAGAGCGCGAACCACGTGGTGCGCAACCTCAGCAGCGGTGCGTTCCGCAGTGATCCCGTGGCCCTGGCCGACCCCTTCGCACCGCCGCACGAGTTGCTCGATGGCGAACAGGAAGCACCACGCCTCAACTACTTCGAGACGCTCTTCGTGGACGAACTGAGCGATGGCGAGGAAGCTGCGCTCAAACAGAAACTGCACAGCTGTCGTGATCGCGGCGACGCGTTCATCTACCTGCCGGTTGTTGTGCGCACCGTGCAGGATGCGCTGGTCGCCCTGCTCTTCAACCACAACATACAGGCGGTGGTGGTGCGCTACGGTGTGCCCTACAAG
>JBATMK010000269.1:0-9195 GCA_049289815.1 Flavobacteriales bacterium | reverse complement strand
CTCGTGCGTGTGCCCATCCGCCTGGGTGAGGACGTGTTCGACTTCGGCAGCATCAGCAACGCGAAGCGCGACTACCTGATCAAGAGCCTCAAGGCCTTCCGCTTGCTCGCAGAGGTTTATGGCGTGCGTTACCTGCGTTGCTGCGCCACCAGCGCCATGCGCGAGGCCACCAATTGCGATGAAGTGAGGGCGCGCGTGGAGATCGACAGTGGCGTGCACATCGAGATCATCAACGGCAAGATGGAAGCCGACCTCATCTACAATACGTTCTGGACGCAGGACCTGTTGAAGGACCGCAACTACCTCTACATCGATGTCGGCGGTGGCAGCACTGAACTCACA
The DNA here is from genome assembly GCA_049289815.1 of Flavobacteriales bacterium. Classification (GTDB taxonomy): domain Bacteria; phylum Bacteroidota; class Bacteroidia; order Flavobacteriales_F; family PHOS-HE28; genus PHOS-HE28. Next base: position 8,853 of record JBATMK010000269.1, on the reverse strand, counting down.
TGGTTGGAGAAAGGCAAGCGGGTAAAGAGCGCGAGCTTCAAGGTGGGAACGGTGCGCACGTTGAAAGGCAAGGTGTCACCGGAAGCATGGGCGGACGTGGAAGCGTTCCTCAACGAACTGCGCGAAGAGCACGGGGTGCTCATGGCCATCGGTACGGGAGGTAACATCAACCGTATCTTCAAGGAGAACGGCAACGCCTTCGGTGAACCGCTCTCCATCGCCGACATCATCAAACAGCGCGATCGCATCGCCCTGTATTCGTTCGAGGACCGGGTGAAGATCCTGCGCCTCCGTCCCGATCGCGCCGACGTGGTGATCCCAGCGGCGGACATCTTCCTGCGGATCATGCGTTACGCCAACATCGACGAGATCTTCGTTCCGAAGGTGGGCCTTGCCGACGGGATCATCTACGACCTGTACATGAAGCAATACGGCCGCGTGAAGTATCCGACCAAGGAACCGGTGCTGGCCTGAAACAAGAACGATCCTTGTCTGTGCGCACTATCACCCTTTTCGCTGCAAGCCTGTTGCTGACTTCCGCAGCCAGCGCACAGACATTCACCCTGTCAAGCACGAGCGTCGGCGGCCAGGCTACCATGAAGGAAGTCTTCAATGGCTTCGGTTGCACGGGCGAGAACGTGAGCCCACAGCTCAGTTGGTCGAACGCGCCGGATGGCACCAAGAGCTTTGCGATCACCATGTACGACAAGGATGCACCCACCGGCAGTGGTTGGTGGCATTGGGTGCTGTTCGACCTGCCGGGTTCCACCACATCACTTCCCGCAGGTGCCGGTGATCCGGTGCGCGGGATGATGCCTGCTGGTACGATCCAGGCGAAAACGGATTTCGGTGCACCGGGTTACGGTGGTCCTTGCCCACCACCGGGCGATGGCCCGCACCAATATCTGGTAACGGTTTACGCGCTCAAGACCGAAAAACTCGGCCTCGATGCCGGTGCCACACCCGCAGTGGTCGGCTACAACGCAGGCGCTCAAGCGCTTGCCAAGGCGAGCATTGTTTTCTACTACGAGCGGAAGTAAGTCGCACAGGCATCCCGCCTGTGCTGCGACTATTGCTTCACCCAATTCCCTTGGGTGAGCCCGGTTCCGTTGTGATCGACCAGCCGATAGCTGAACAACCCGGACGATAGTGCCGAAGTGTTCAAGGTCAAGAGATCACCGCTCACTATCGAGCGCAGTACTTCCCGTCCTGTCGCATCCATAAGCAGAAGAGAGGCATCCTGGACGGACTTCGAAAGAGCGAGCATGAAATGATCGGTCCCGGGATCGGGGTAGGCCACGGCATTGAACACTTCACGCCGTTCCGTGATCCCGGTGATGGTTGCGCATCCGTTCGGCCAACCGGTATCCGGGTAGCTGATGGTTGAGTCCGTGTAGCATTCCAGCGTTTCGTGGTATTCGAAAATGATGCATCCACCCGGAACGATCTCCAGACCATCCATCGATCCCAATCGTTCGGTGACCTCGATCGTGGTTCCCCACGGTTGACCGAGCTCATCGCAATAGGAGAGATCCCATGTCTTGAGCGTGACGCCATCGATGATGGTGCTTCCCGTACCCGTTACGATGAGCATCCCCATGTAGCCTTGGTCGCAAACGCTGTCCGCCCCTGGTGGGTACCAACGGTCCCCGATCACCGCATCGAACCGATGGAGCGTATCCCATTCCCATGTTCCAGTGGTGTTCGTCCAGAGCAGCAGGGTGCTGTCCTGCACGGAGGTGAACCGGTCATTGTTGATCGGCACGGTATCCATGGCACCCCAAGCCTGGATGAAGAACCCCGATTCATGGATGCGCTGTGCGTCGAGACCTTGGAACAACGAGTCGCCCATGCAGGTGCGCACGATCGTGCCGCTGGATGCAAAGGCTTGGATGGAATAGTTCCACTGCGCACCCGGCGGGCACCACATCTGGCTTTGCACGGAAAGGATCAGCAGGAACGAAAGGGCGGAGAGGAGCGATCGTGCCATCGGTGGGAAGGTTGGTTGTCGGGAAGACAGAACACCAGTTCCATCCGCTGCCTTACCACCTGAGCATTGTGACCGACCGGGATGCCGGATCACCGCGCGAGCACCAGCTTGTATGCTGATCTGCTTTCCGCATCGTGCAGCACCGCTATGTACGCACCGTTGGAAAGTCCGGACAGGTCAAGCGTCCAGCGCTCACCTTGTTGGGATGTGGGCACACCCACGCGCGCGCCAGCGGCATCATGCACGTCGATCCAAGGATGACCCGCTGCACCAGCCCGTTCCACCACGAGCGATCCGTTCACCGCATCGAAGATCCAGTTCGCGACCAACTCATGCTCAGTAACACCCTCCCCTTGTCCGCCGTGCAGGTCGATATCATCATACCATGTGTCCGTTGGTCCGGAGCCCATTGCACTGAAGAGCACCATGATGCGCGTTGTTGCTGGGCCAGTGGTGAACGTGATGGTGCCTTGTTGCCAGATACCGGTGGCTACGTTCTGCACGCTTGCCAGCGAGAGGTTGGTGGGCAGGACCTCCTCCACTTGAACCAGCGTGGAACCGGCCCCATAACCGTATCGACTGCCATCGCCGGCACGGTACCAGTAGTTCAAGAGATACGTAGTGTTGGCCAAGACATCCACTTCCTGCTCGCCGCGATCGAAGCCGCCCGCCACGGTGGTCCCCAACCATGGTGTGCCCGGATTCTGCCCGCCGTTCTCCAGCATGCTCATGAATCCATTTCCGCTGTGTGATTGCGTTGGTCCGAGGATGAACTCCCCATCGGTGTTCACGGCGCCCCAGCTATCCAGCGTAGCCGGATACGATGGGAGTGGTGTTCCGGTCGGCACACCGATGGTGGCTGTTTCGAAGCCTGGGTTCAGGACGAGGTTTTGGGTGATCCCTGCGATCGGAAGCAGCGATGCGGATGCGACCGCGAGAACGTTGTAAAGTGTTTTCATGTCATTGGGATCAGCTGTGCGCTGTCCAAGTTATCAAGATCGCTCCCTGGGTCACTCGCGCACCCAGGTCCCGCTCGCAGTGGCTACCCCCGCTGGCGACAACACGTGGTATCCATACAATCCGGAGGGAAGCTGCGCTACGTCGATCGGGGTCCGATCGCGATCCAAGGGCACGCGCAGCACTTCACGGCCTGTGGCATCGAGCATCACGAAGAGCGATCCGGGATCATTGAGCCCGACCACAACATCCACAAGACCTGACCCCGGGTTCGGGACCAGATGCACCACTGTACCGTTGTTCCCCAGCACCACCACCTTGGTCGATGAGTAACTCTGATCGCCGTTGGTATCCACCTGGCGTAGCCGGTAATAGTTGATGCCCGCATGCGGTGACCGGTCGAGGAAGGAATACTGTTGGCTGGTCATGCTGTTCCCGGCACCGGGCACCACGCCGATCCACGAGAACTCGGTTCCATCCGCCGAGCGTTCGATCTCGAAACGATCGTTGTCCACTTCGGTCGCGGTGGTCCATTCCAACTTCACATCGCGGTTCACCGCGAAGGCCTCAAAGCGGATGAGTTCGATCGGCAGCACGGTGCAATCCAACGATGCCCCGTTCATCAACGTCCAATCCAGGCTGAAGCCCACGCTGCTCAGCGACCAATTGCTGATGTACATGAGGAAGACCTGGCCCACGGTCACTTGCATGCCTGTTACCCATCCACAACGTTGCGGGGGCACCAGCGGACAGGTGTTGAGCGTGGCGGGGATCCCATAACTCACCGCAGTACTATTGAACTGTGGCGGTGAAAAAGTGGGATGCCCCATCCCTGTGGCGTAGCTGCCCGTGCTCGCCTGCGTAGCTGGACCGCTGGAAGCTGCGCAACGGATCGGTGGCCCCACCGGAGGACAGATCGCCGCCGGTGTGGTACCGGGGGCATATGGTCCCCAGATGGCCCAGTCGTAGTCATCGGGTCCGAAGGGACCGATCGTGAACCCAAGGTTCCCGCTTGCGCTGGGTGAGAAGATGTACCACGTACCCTGGTTCTCGATCGGGTCCAGGCAGCCGCAATTGCTGGCGTTCATATCGGCGATGTTCCCCGTGTTCGTGGTGTTGTTGCTGAAGGACACATTGCTGCAGATGGTCATCGCACCAAGGCAGTCCTCTTGTGCTGCCGGGGGCGGCTGGCAATCGAGCGTGCCGGTGTAGCTGATACCGGCCACCGGTGGCGAACCCGAAGTGAACACCGCCGACCCACCGAGCGATAGGGTGTAGGAGTTGTCGGTTTGGAAAAGGCCCGAGGCGTTGTAGTTGAGCACGATCACATCACCGATGAAAATGCCGATCTGCACCGTAACGGAAGGCACACCCACCGGCACGGTGAAATTCTGGAACGCACTGCCGTTGATGCTCACGCCAACGAATGATGTCCCCCAGCCATCGCTGAACGTATCGAAGAGCGTGAGCGTGTAAATGCAATCGCCGGCAGGTGGTGTGGTGCAGGTGATCAAAAGCGGTGCGCATGTGGTGTTGGAGGCGCAGGGGAATTGATCCACCAGCACACGGAGCAGTCCGCTGTAGGTGGCGGTCCAAGTGATGGAGGATTGCAGGCCGAGCGGTCCGCAGGCATCATCGTTGTAGCCCATGACCGTCCCGCCCGGTTGTTGGCGGAGCGTGATCTCCGTGTCGAACGAAGCACCACAGGTGCTGAAGGTGTAAGTGTTCCCGGCCACCACGTTCACCAACGCGTATTGCCCCCCTTGCACGCAGGGCACGGTGGTACTTCCGGGACATGGCGGTGTGATCGTGGCACCGGTCAGTGTATTGTTGTTCGCGCACTGCCCGAACAGCGCCGACGATAAACTTCCGGCCACGATAAGAAGAAGGGGGCGGCTCTTTCCCATGGCTGCTTGTACAGGCCAATGTATCGGGTTGCCAGCTTGCAGCATCGGCCTGACTTTCCCAAGTATCAACAGGATCCATCGCTGCGGCACTTCCACCGCTGCTTCATTGCTCTGCTCGGGTTTGCAGGAAGCGGCGGTCCGGCCCACCGCCGAGGATACCTTGGTGCCATGGGAAAGAAGATCATCCTCACCGGCGCCACAGGCTATGTGGGTGAAGGAGTGTTGTTGGAATGCATGGCACATGCTTCCATTGATGAGGTGCTTGTCGTTGGACGGAAGTCATGCGGGGTAAAGCACAGCAAGGTGAAGGAGCTGTTGGTGAAGGACTTCCTTTCGCTGGAAGGATCGATGGATCGGTTGCACGGGTATGATGCGGGCTTCTTCTGCGCGGGCATCAGTTCCGTGGGCATGAAGGAGGCCGATTACACGCGCTTCACCCACGATGCCACGCTCGCCTTCGCAAAAGCCCTTCACGTTGCCTCGCCGGGTGCCGTGTTCACATACGTCTCTGGCGCGGGTACGGATAGCAGCGAGAAAGGCCGTTCGATGTGGGCGCGCGTGAAGGGCAGGACCGAGAACGACCTGGGCCGGATCGGCTTCAAGGCGCACTACAACTTCCGGCCTGGCATCATGCGCATCAGCCCTGGCCAACGTAACCCGAAGACCTTCATGCGGATCCTGGTCCCTGTCTTCGCATTGTTCATGCCCGGCTACACCTGCACGATGAAAGATGTGGGTTTGGCGATGATCAATTGCGTGTTGAAGGGATATCCGAAGGGGATCCTTGAGATAAAGGACATCAAGGCATTGGCGAAAGCGTAAGCCCCGATCGTGCCCGACCGATCGCGCTGCCCGAGCCCTTCAAGGAATGAGAAGGCCCCAGTAGCCAAGTCCAACAACCAGCAGCGCCTGGAATGCGAAGAAGATCCGCAGTGATGTTCTGTACCGTGCATGCCTCAACTGGTGCACGCCGACCGCCAGCACGCATAACATCAGCGCCAATGGCGCCCATTTCAATACCGGGTGGATCCTGTCCAAGGTATCACCAAGCCCGAAATAGTACACCCCTTCGTTGAACAGCAAGGTGCCGCAGAGGAAGACGGAGATAGCACTAGCCAGACCGACGCTCAACCAAGGCAATTCGGTAACCAGGCTTCGCGATCGGATGCAGGCTACGATCCACATGGGTACCATGGCCAAGGCCCAAAGACCGCATAGCAGCGAGAGTACGCCGATGCCCGTGATCGACCACCACAACCAGCGCTGGTGGAAGGGCGTCTTGAAGCTGAGCAAACGTTCGTATTCTTCGTTCTTCGGGAACAACGTCGCCATCTCCAACTCATGATCGCCCTTGGCGAGTTCTTCTTTCAGGTTGAAGGTGACACGATGCGCGAAGTCGTGATGGAAGAAGAGCTGAACGGAACCGCGTGAAGGATCAGCGAGGTAGGAGTACAGCGTGCCTTCGCCGATCTTCCTGCGACAAACACTCATGCTATCGAGCAAGGTCGTGCAGTAGCTGAGCGATGTGTCGGATCCGAGGGCGAGCATGGCGCGTCCACGTTGGAAGCGCGCGATGGGCACAGCGCCCAGGTCGGTGCATTGCGAGGGGCGGAAGTTGCCCAGCGTGAACGTGCTGTCGGCCCCCGTGAACACCGTATCGGCTTCCACTACCAAGTATTCGCCGTTGCGATCACAGAAAAAGAGCATGCCGCCGTTGAGCGGGCTGAGGTCATGTTCTCGGAAGATGACCCCTGCCTGATGCACATCGGCACACGTCCGCATCACGCGAGAGACCAGGTCACCTATATCTGCGATCGGCCCATGCTGTGCGCGGAGCTCCGTCACTGGTACCACGAAGCCATCGAACACCAGGCCCGCCTCGTTCATGCCGCCTTGGTCACTCATGGTGCGCAGGGGGCTGCCGTTGTAGTGGCTGAAGTACAACGCTCCGTACGCGCCGTTCTTCCCGTTCACGAACCTCACCCGCGCATTGATGCTCCAAGCATCCTCGTGATTGCCCACCAACGTGCGGCCGTGCTTGGTGATCTTGAAGAGGGTGCAGGCCGTGGCTTGCTGCACAGTTCCAAGCGATGTGGAGAACGTGATTAGAAGGCCGATGAAGCGTCTGCGCATGGATATCGGAATGCCGAAGAACGGGAACGTAACCGGATCAAGGCTCCTTTCTTTCTCCCCGGTACCTTCGCCCTATGTCCTTCGTCCAGGCTCCGCCCTACGTCCCCAAGCACAAGATCCGCATTGTTACGGCGGCCTCGCTCTTCGATGGCCACGATGCCGCCATCAACATTATGCGGCGCATCATCCAAAGCACCGGCGCCGAAGTGATCCACCTGGGGCATGACCGCAGCGTGGAGGACGTGGTGAACACCGCGATCCAGGAGGACGCGCACGCCATCGCGATGACCAGCTACCAGGGCGGGCACACCGAGTACTTCAAGTACATGTTTGACCTGCTCAAAGAGAAAGGCGCAGGTCACATTAAGATCTTCGGTGGAGGAGGAGGGACGATCCTGCCCGAGGAGATCAAGGAATTGCACGAGTACGGCATCACGCGTCTCTACCATCCTGATGATGGTCGTGCGATGGGCCTGCAAGGCATGATCAACGACATGCTGGAGAAAGCCGACTTCGACCTGAGCGCGCAGGTGAACGGCGAAGCGAAGAAGTTGACGCCGCAGAACTGGCCCGCCATCGCGCGATTGATCAGCGCAGCGGAGAACCATCCGGAGGTCTACGCCAAGCTGAGCGACGACATCCACAAAATGGCCGCCGCGAACAAGGCTCCGATCCTCGGCATCACCGGCACGGGCGGCGCGGGCAAGAGCAGCATGGTGGATGAATTGATCCGCCGCTTCCTCTTGGATCAACCCACGAAGACCATCGGCGTGATCAGCGTGGACCCGAGCAAGCGCAAGACCGGCGGCGCGCTGCTGGGCGACCGCATCCGCATGAACAGTATCCGCGGGGAGCGCGTGTACATGCGTTCGCTGGCCACGCGGCAGAGCAACCTCGCGCTGAGCAAGCACGTGAAGGAAGCGGTGGACGTGCTGAAGGCAGCTGGCTTCGACCTGATCATCCTCGAGACGAGCGGCATCGGACAGAGCGACACGGAGATCCTCGACCACAGCGACGTTTCGCTCTACATCATGACGCCCGAGTTCGGCGCGGCCACGCAATTGGAGAAGATCGACATGCTCGACTTCGCCGACGTGGTGGCCATCAACAAGTTCGACAAGCGCGGGGCTCAAGACGCCGTGCGCGATGTGAAGAAACAGTACAAGCGCAACCACCAATTGTGGGATGCCGACGATGAGAAGCTCCCGGTCGTGGGCACCATCGCCAGCCAGTTCAACGACCCCGGCACCAACAACCTGTATGTGCGGTTGATGGAGACGATCAAAACGAAAACAGGCGTCGACTTCCACAGCACCTTCCACGCGCACGACGAGATGAGCGAGAAGGTGTGGATCATTCCACCGGCCCGCACGCGCTACCTCAGCGAGATCAGTGAGAACAACCGGCGCTACGATGAGCGCGTGGACAAGCAGGCGGATATCGCCGATCAGTTGTATGGGTTGCACAGTGCGATCCTGACGTTCGGAGGGCCTGACCTTCTGAACCTCACCCCCAACCCCCTCTCCCAAGGAGAGGGGACTTCTGACAAGCACGCGTCGTATTCCTCCCCTCTTCTTGGGAGAGGGGCCGGGGGTGAGGTGCTTGAGGACTTGGTGAAGAAGTTCGATGAAGTGAAACGTGATCTGGACCCGCACTTGTGGGCGATGCTGACGGGCTGGAGCGCAGAGGAGAAGCGATACAGCGATGAGTTCTACGTGTACACCGTCCGGGGGAAAGAGGTGAAAGTGCCGAACCATTCCGAGAGCCTCAGCCACCTGAAGATCCCGAAAGTCGCGCTGCCGAAATTCCGCAGTTGGGGCGATAAGGTGCGCTGGGCCATGCAGGAGAACACGCCCGGCTTCTACC
>JBATMK010000268.1:0-39273 GCA_049289815.1 Flavobacteriales bacterium | reverse complement strand
GCTCCAGCCATGCATCGCCTTTCAACCGTATGCTGGCCCCACCCTTGTCGAACACCCCGCTCAACACCAATGAACGGCTGTGCGTGCTCACTTCAAGATCGCGGCGCTCATCGCGGTAGCGAACCGTTAATCCATCGAACGAAACTTCGTTGAGCGCGATGCGCGTGGCGTTGCTCGCGGTGGTATCGCTTTTCCAGATCAGCCAGTTCTCCAGGCCCGCGGCATTGTAACCGGGGTAGAGCTTCACATGCTTGCCCTGCACCTGATCCACCGTGTAGTTGCCGGCGAACAGGTCCATCAGGCTGAAGGAGAGGTACAGGTCATCAGCGTAGAGCAGTGTATCGGCTGCTGGAAGTTCAGTTCCAGCTTCCATGATCAATACATGCTTGAAGCGCAACGAGGCCTGCGGGAAGTTCTTCAGCAGCGTGAGGTCTATGCCTTCTTCGGTTACGGGTGCCGTAAGATGCTTGTTCAGTTCGGCGATGATGTGGGCCTTCACCTCATCCTCGTACACCGTGGCCAGGGTGAAGGCACCGCCGATCACCAGCACCATGGTGGCGGCCGTGATCAGCAGGGTGCGGCGGAGCCAGCGGGGCATGGTGGAACGGAGTTTCGACACGATCGCGAAAAGTACCGGGAGCCCAAGGCCGCGTTACGCGCCAGGACGGCTGGTACTCCACAGGCGCGTGTGGGCAGAGAACGTGCCGGGAAGGCCGATCGATATGTGGGCCGGAAGAACGGTCGGCTACTTCACCCGCTTCAGCAACGTCACCTCCTTTTCGGTGAGATGACGCCAATGCCCGCGCTGCAGATCTTTCTTGGTCAGCCCGGCGAACAGGACACGGTCCAGTTTCACCACTTCATAGCCCATGGCTTCGAACATGCGGCGCACGATCCGGTTGCGGCCCATGTGGAGTTTCAAGCCCACCTCGCTCTTGCTTTCGCCCACGTAGCTGGCCTCGTCAGCGGCTGAAGGACCATCTTCCAGCGCGATGCCGTCCGTGAGTTGGCGCAGGTCCTTGGCGGTAACGCTCTTGTCCAGGGTCACGTGGTAGATCTTCTCCGCACCATGGCTGGGGTGGGTGAGCTTCTTGGCGAGATCGCCATCGTTGGTGAGCAGCAAGACGCCCGTGGTATTACGGTCCAAGCGGCCAACAGGATAGAGCCTTTCCGGGCAAGCCGCCGAAACCAAGGACATCACCGTGCGGCGGTCCATGGGATCCTCCGTGGTGGTGATGGTGTCTTTGGGCTTGTTGATCAGCACATAGCGCTTCTTCTCCATGCTGATGCGCGCACCGCCGTAAGTGATCACATCATCCGGGCCCACTTTGGTGCCCAGTTCGGTCACCACTTTGCCGTTCACGGTAACGGTACCGGCAACGATCAGATCATCCGCTTCTCGGCGGCTGCAGATGCCGCTGTTGGCAATGAACCTGTTCAGCCTGACCTGTCCGGGGATCAATTCCTGTTTTCGCGCCGGTGACCGGCCACCTCCCTGGCCCGATCGGTTGCGTGTATAGTCACCGTCCCGCCCGGTACGCAGGCGGAAGGGTCGTTGATCGCGATCGCCGCCACCCGAGGAGTTCGGTCGGGCGCCTTTGGCAGGTCCTGATCGGAACGCCTTGCGCACGCTCTCGTCACCTCCTTCCTCAGCGCGCCTTGGCCTGCTGGCGTAGTTCGGCCGGTCATCCCGGGAACCGCGATCGCGATAGGAGGGCCGATCGTCATCGCGACGAGCAGGCCGACTGCTTGGTGGACGGTCATCGCGGCGGCGGTCGTTCCCGAATGCAGGTCGGTCACTTGTGCGGCCCCCACGCGAGGGTCGTTCATCTCGTCCACGATCATCCCGGCGTGGCCGTTCATCGCTGCGGGCTGGCCGGGGTCGTTCCGGGCGATCGCCAGACGGACGACGTGGGGGTCGATCATCATTGTCCCGGCGCGGAGGTCGCGGCTCATCTTCGCCCCGACGCGGACGGGGTGCCGCACTGCGGTCGTTGGAACGTGCGGGGCGTGGGCTGCGCTCGCTGGAGCGGCCGCCATCACGGCGGGCGGGTTTGCGGGACTTCATCTCAGGGTGGGATAGAATGCGTCGGGGATGTGTTCGATCTGTGGTTCGCCGGGGCCCATCGTTACGCTCACGATATCGTAGCGCACCTCCAGCTCATTGCCGGTCTTGTTCAAGTAGTTCTGTGTGGCGCGCATGATGCCGGTGCGCTTGGCCTTGTTCACGGCCATCTCGGGTTCACCCCATTTGCTGCTGCGCCGGGTCTTCACCTCCACGATCACCAGGAATTGCTGGTTGGTGGCGATGATATCAAGCTCATTCTGGCCCGATCGCCAGTTGCGTTCCAGTATGCGGTAGCCCTTGCTTTCCAGGTAGCGGCATGCCAGTTGCTCTCCGCCTGCGCCCGTTTCAAGGTGTTCTGCCATGGGAAACAACGACCGCCTGTGCGTAACCCATCGACGAACGGCGCGTTGAAGGCTCCAAAAATCGGGAACTTTCGGCCGCTTCTGACCGAACGCTCCCCACGGCAGGCACAACGGAACGGCAAGACCATCACCATGCAAGCTATCCTCCGACCTTTTCTGACCCTCGCGATCGGGACTTCCGTCGCCCTGGCCGCCCATGCCCAAGCTTTCGAGGGCACCATCGAGTTCACCAAGACCACGGGGCCTGTGGTGACCAACTACAAGTACTACGTGAAGGCCGAACATGTGCGGATCGAGGAGATCAATTCGCGCGGTGAGGTTCAGGGCATCATGCTCGTGGACACCAAGGACCGTACGGTATACGCCCTCAGCCCGGAGCGGAAACTCTATATGGATGTACCCAACATGCGCCTGCCCAAGGAGGTGAAGACCGAGGTGAAGAAAAGCGGGGAGATGCGCGATATGGCCGGCTACAAGTGCGAGAAGTGGGTGGTGAAGAGCGCCTCGGAGGACCGCTCCATCACCTATTGGGTGGCGGCGGATGAGTTCACCTTCTTCGTGCCGTTGCTGGAAACCTTGAACCGCAAGGATGAGCAAGCGGTCTTCTTCCTGGAGATCGAGGGCGCCAGCGGTGTGTTCCCCATGCTCGGCGTTGAGCAGAAGCTGGACGGCAGCGAGGTGAGCAAATTGGAGGTGACGAAGGTGGTCAAGGGCGTTCAGAAGCCCACGCTTTTCGAAGTACCTGGCGACTACAACAAGTTCGAGCGGAACTAAGACGTCCGCAGAGCACTGAAGCTCAGCGTCGCACCTTGATCGGTGACGCTGAGCTTTGTTTTTGCGCCCAACAGGAGCGCGCGGTTGTCGGCCACGTGCCCGGCGGGGAAGTTGAAACACACCGGATAGACCGTGCCTTCGAGCGCGCCATGGATGATCTGTTCCGCACTGGCGCCGAAAGGATCGTTCTCGTCCTTGTTGTGCATCTCGCTCATGCCCCCGACAACAAGGCCCGCCAGGTCCTTGAACCAGCCAGCCAACCGTAGGTTCATGGTCATGCGGTCAAGATGGTACAACAGTTCGTCCAGGTCTTCGATGAACAGGATCTTGCCCGCTGGGTCAATGTCGTAAGGTGTGCCGCGTAGGGCGTAGAGCAAGGAAAGGTTGCCGCCGGTGAGGATGCCCTCACACTTCCCCGGACGCTGAGTGATGAGTGGCGAGTGGCGAGTGGCAGCGTCGCTGGCACCCTCCACTCCCCACTCGCCACTTACAACTTCAAACCCTTCACCGAACAACGCCTTCCGCAACGTCTGGCGGCTTTCATCGGTCTTCGCGCCGATCATGAACGGCATCTGTGCATGCAGGGAACAAAGGCCAAGACTGTGCAGCGCATTGTGCAGCACGGTGATGTCGCTGAAGCCGACGATCCATTTCGGATGGCGTTTCAACGACGATAATCGCAAGTGCTCCATCAAGTGTACGGTGCCGTAACCGCCTCGTGCGCACCAGATCGCCTTCACCTCTGGGTCATCGATGGCGGTTTGAAGATCGCTCGCTCGTTCCATGGCGGTACCGGCCTGCTGGAAGTGCTTCCGGCCGATACCCGCTCCCAGCTTCACACGTAGGCCCCAGCTCTCGGCCAACGCGATGCCGTCCTGCAGTTCCTCCACCGTGATCGCCCGCGCGGTCGGGACGATGGCGATCGTATCACCGGGCTTCAATGCGGGCGGGCGTTGCAGCGCATTCATGGGTGCGAAGATGCACGGCTATCTTGCGCGCTCTTCGCGCAGTTGGCGCGAGTTCTCGACAGCGTGAAAGAGATCAAGCGAACAACGGTCACCGCCGCACTGCCGTATGCGAACGGACCGCTCCATATCGGTCACATCGCTGGAGCTTACCTGCCCTCGGATATTTATGTGAGGTGCTTGCGGGCACGTGGCAAGGACGTGCTCTTCGTCTGTGGTAGCGATGAACACGGTGCCGCGATCACCCTCCGCGCACTGAAGGAAGGCACCACTCCGCGGGCCATCGTGGACAAGTTCCACGCGATGATGGGCAAGGCCTTCCAGGACTTCGGCATCCACTTCGACATCTACCATCGCACCAGTGCCGATCTGCACAGACGGACCAGCCAGGACTTCTTCCTGCAACTGCACAAGAACGGAGCGCTCACTGAGCAGGAGGAACAACAGTACTACGATGAGGAGGCGAAGCAATTCCTTGCTGATCGCTACATCAAGGGCACCTGCCCAGTGTGTGCGAACACCGAGGCTTATGGCGACCAATGCGAGAAATGCGGTACCGCGCTGAGCCCGAAGGACCTCAAGGATGTCCGCAGTACACTGAGCGGTAGCGCACCCGTCCTGAAGCCCACGAAGCATTGGTACCTGCCCATGGAGCGCTCGCAGCAGTGGGTGGAGGAATGGATCAATACCGGTGTGCTCGATGGCCAACAGCAGCACGACGCGAGCGAGTGGAAACCGCAGGTGCTCGGCCAGTGCAACAGCTGGTTGAAGGATGGCTTGCGCCCACGCGCGATGACGCGCGACCTGGATTGGGGTGTGCCCGTGCCGCTTCCAGGTGCCGATGGAAAGGTGCTCTACGTGTGGCTCGACGCGCCGATAGGATACATCACCGCTACGAAGCAGTGGGCGCTTGACAAGGGTGTTGAATGGGAGAAGTGGTGGAAGAGCGATGAGACAAGACTCTTGCACTTCATCGGTAAGGACAACATCGTGTTCCACTGCATCATCTTCCCGATCCTCTTGAAGATGCACGGTGGCTTCATCCTGCCACAGAACGTGCCCGCCAACGAGTTCCTGAACCTCGAAGGCCAGAAATTGAGCACTAGCCGCAATTGGGCCGTGTGGCTGCACGAGTACATCGAACGTTGGCCCGACAGGCAGGACGAGTTGCGCTACGCGCTGGCCAGCATCCTTCCCGAGTTCAAGGACAGCGAGTTCACATGGAAGGACTTCCAGGACAAGAACAACAATGAGCTTGTCAGCATCCTCGGGAACTTCGTGCAACGTGTGTTCGTGCTGTGCCACAAGTACTACGATGGTGCTGTTCCTCAGCCCTCCGGTGGCAATGAGCAGGATCTCGTATTGTGGTCTGAACTGAATCCGTTGCCAGCGAAAGTCGCGGACGAGGTGGACCGCTTCCGCTTCCGCGATGCGTTGGCGAGCGGCATGCAAGTAGCTCGCCTCGGCAACAAGTATCTCACGGATACCGAGCCGTGGAAGTTGGAGAAGACATATCCGGAACGCGTGCGGACCGTCCTCTTCAACAGTTTGCGGATCGTTGCTGCGCTGAGTGTCGTGCTTGAACCGTTCCTTCCATTCACCACGCACAAGCTGCGCGCCATGCTGGGCCTTGGTGAACTCAAGTGGGAGGATGCATTGCGTGCCGACTTGATCAAGCCCGGTTCAGTACTGGGAAAACCGGAACACCTGTTCAAACCGATCGACGATGCAGCGATCGCTGCCGAGGTGGAACGCCTTCATGCGAACAGACCCATGGAACAGACCCCACCATCAGGCCAGCCTGCTGCTCCAGCTGCAAGCATTGGGAAGCCGAACATCAATTTCGACCAGTTCAGCGGGCTCGATCTGCGCATCGGCACCGTCGTTTCTGCGGAGAAAGTCGCGAAGGCGGACAAACTGTTGAAGCTCACCATCGACATCGGTGAAGCCCAGCCCCGGACCGTCGTGAGCGGGATCGCTCAGCACTACAGTCCCGAGCAACTGCCGGGTCAACAGGTGTTGCTCTTGTGCAACCTGGAGCCGCGCAAACTCAAGGGCATCGAAAGCCAGGGTATGGTGCTCATGGCGGAAGATGCCGATGGCAAGTTGCGCTTTGTGCAGCCAGCTGAGGTAATGCCGGCGGGTAGCGGTGTACGCTGATCGCTACCAGGCCAGCGCGCAGTTCACTGCAGCATCGGCGTTGAGTTTCCCGTAGCCGTGATCGCCACCGTTGCCGGTAGGGAACTGGGCGGTGTTCTTCAGGCAATTCAACACCGCGCCGCGGCCTTTGTTCGGGTTCACGCTCCACACCAACGCGGCGATACCGGCCGCTGTAGCCGTGGCCGCACTGCTGCCCCCGATGTATGTGGGAGTGGTTCCTGAGGCTGGCAAGGAGAGCGAATTGCGCGCGGTGTTCGCATCGCGTTCCATCATGATGGTGAAGTCCACCTCACTGCCATCGTGGCAACTCTCACAGGTCCCATCACTCTCGTTCACGCCCGTGATCGCCGTGCATTTGTTCAACACGGCCGGATAGATCACGCCCCACCAGCTGGTCCAGCTGAAACTGGTGCCGGCAGCGGCCATCAACAACTTGCCATTGCCGTGCGCATAGTTCACCCCGTCGCGCAATTTCCCGCTGCTGAACGGAGTGCCAACGCTCATGCTGATCACGCGCACAGCCGGGTTGTTGCCCAAGGCCACCAAGGCGTTCTTCACGCCGGTGAGCTCGCCGCCCTCATCCAGTACCACATCCTCGCAAGCGCGGATGAAATGCAAGCCGCTGCGATAAGCAACCCCGGAGGATGCCCCCATGTTGTTGCGCGGTCCGACAGCCAATCCGGCCATGCTGTTGCCGTGGGTGCACGTTGTATACGCCGCGCCGCCGTAGGTGTAGCCCGTGGTCACCGTGCGACCGACATTGCTATCGCCGTTATTGAAATCGGAGCCCAGTAGTGATTGTGCGCTACTGATACCCCCATCGATAAGCCCGATGGTGATGCCATTGCCTTGTGCGTTGTTCCATGCCGTGGGGATCCCATGGATATTGAAGTTCCAAGGCACGAGGGCATTGGGTGTCGTTGCGTTGAAGTCGGCCCCGTTCAACGGCTCCGAGCTACCGTCGCAGCCCGAAGTGCTACGCTCCTCGGCGGTGCCGGGCCAATAATCCAGCGGCTCCACGTAACGCACGTTCTTCAGGTTGCGCAGCATGGTGATCACGTCCTTGTCCGTGATGCGCAGCGTAAGGATGGGTAGCACCGGGTCATCTTCCAACAGGATGTCACGCAACGTCACTTGCCCCCGTCCTCCAACGTTCAATTGTTCCAGTATGCGCTCAATGAGCGCATCATGCACCGCGCGCCATTCCGGTCGCTGGATGTCGATCGTGTGGATGATGTCGTCGATATCACCGTAGTCGGTGGGCGCATAACCGATCGCGAGGCTGTGATCGTTGTATTGGACGGCGCTCCAAAGAGTACGCAGGTCCACCCATTCCCAGTGGAAGTCGTTGCGCGCTTCGAGCATATCGATCACTTGCCGATCCAGTTCTGCCCGTGTGAGCGGATCGCCTGTGGGTGTGGCTGATGTGGTGGTGCGTTCGGCGAGGACAGAAGCCGAGGTACCGGACCGTGGGGCCACAGGATCTTTGTGGCAAGCGCTCAAGAGCAGGACGAACGACAACGAGGCGAGCAGGGTGGAGCGCTTCATCGTGGATGGGTTTGGGCGTTGGAAGATAATAAGCGTCAGCACTCCAAAGGATCATCGTTCCAGCCATAGGCGAACGGACCTGTTCAAGCGGCCGATGCCTGGCAACGGGAACGATCCTGGATCCTACTTCGCCTGCTCCGTGCCAAGGGCGGGCGTCGGTTCATCGGCAGCGGTGCGGCCTGGCAACGTTGGTCTGCGGCCCTTGCTGCGCACCATTTCCTGACCCTCCGTTACGGCTTCCACATTCGCCAACGGCACTACAGGTAACGTAACTGTTCCGGTGCTTACGCTGGAAGCATTTTGGTTTTGTGCTTGTCGGCCTATCTGTGGACCCATGGTCCGTGCGAAACGTTCCTCGGCGAAGTTCCACATGGTGCCGTTCGCCCGTACTTCATTCGCGCGGTTGGCCGTCACGGTCCAGTAGAAAGGCGCGTTCGAGGTGCCGCCACTCAGTTCGATCACGTCGAAACCTTCGGCGGTTTCATTGGCCACATAGACACCGTGGCAATCGCCGCGCAGTTGCACGAAAACACGGATCGGATGCTGCTCGTTCACAAGGATGTTCTTCGAAAGCGTGGGATCGAGCTGAACATGCGTGCGGCCGTTGATCAACTGTCCGGTGCCATAGTCCTGGAAGAGATTCTCCGGAGCTTCAGGGGCACTGAGGAGAACGTATTCATCGCGATCGTTCTTCACAACGGTGTTCACTGTGCCATTGCCCATCACCTTGCGTGGAACGCCGGCTCCCTCCAAGCATGCTACATAAGTGAAGGCATCCACAGGCGCACCGCTCGCGAAATATCCGCCGGCCCTGGCAGGAGCATTCGCGGCGCCGGGGGCATTATTCGTAGCCAAGCCATACACCCCGAAAAGATCACCGCTTCCCGCCACACCGGAACCGGTTGCCAAGGTCGCCACAGCAGGAAGGTTATTGCCTACACCTATCAAGCCCGTACCGCTCGCCAGGGTGGTTGCCATTGCGTAGGCCCCAGCGTCAGTGCCGGTGAAGGCTCCACCGCTACCGCCGGTAAGCGTAAAATAGGTTGGTACGTTATTGCCAGCTGCGATCACACCTGTGCCGCTTCCGGCAGTGGTCGCCAGCGCAAAGGCACCGGTGGCAGTGCCTGTGAATGCACCGCCGGCACCCCCTGCAGCGGTGAAATAGGTGGGTACGTTATTGCCCGCACCGATGACTCCTGTACCGCCCACGGCTGTGGTTGCCATACCTAATGCGCCGATCGTAGCCCCCGTGAAAGCACCTCCGCTACCAACCGCAGGGATGCTCGCAACAGTATTGTTCCCCACACCGACCACACCAATGCCATTTGCCGGCGTGGAACCCAAGCCATACACCCCGGTTGTGGTGCCCTTGAACGCCCCGCCGCTACCACCCGCCAATGTGGCCGCTGGCAGGGCATTGTTACCTACACCGATCACGCCGGTGCCGCTGGCAGGTGTTGTAGACACGTTGTAAGATCCCACCCCGGTTCCGGTGAACGCACCGCCGCTGCCTGTCCCCAGCACATTGGGCACTACGTTGTTTCCCGCACCCACCACCCCCGTACCGCTGACGGCGTTGTTCCCCCGACCATAAGCTCCGGTGTTGGTTCCGATGAGAGTTCCGCCGCTGCCACCGGCAAGCAGAAGTCCTGCTAGTGTGGTTCCATTCCCTACTCCGATCACACCGTTCCCGTTCGCTACGGTGAATGCAGTGGAGAACGATCCGTTCGTGGCACCCGAGAACGCCCCGCCTCCACCGGTGTTGAGGTATGTCCCTGCCAAGCCGTTCCCTTCGCCAAGCACTCCGGTGCCCGCAGCATTCAGGTTGTATCCATCAACCCCGAAACCGATCGCACTGTTCGCCTCACCGGCGACACCGATCGGATTAGCGGCTGCGCCAACCGCCGTGGTCACGCCCCATACACCATACCCCGTTTCATGACCCACCTGTCCGATCGTACCGATCGGGAAACCTGCGACCGCTGTATTCGCTTGACCCCAAACACCCGTACCCAGGTTGGAGCTCGAAAGCCCATACACCCCACGAGCATCACCCGTGGCAACCGTGGGGTTGATGATCCCGCGCACTCCGATACCTACACCTGTTCCAGCGGCGATCGTGCCGTTCAACTGTCCTCCGACCGCGATCGTGGCGGTAGCTGTGGGCACTGCACCACCGGAGGTGTTGGAGATCCCCACGATAGCTGGGCCGCTCACGGAGAACGCCTCCCCGCGAATAGCGTTCGCAGTGCCGGTGTTCGGCGTAGTGGTTCCAACAATGCCGAAGCTGTTGGCCGTGGTCCCTGAAGTGGTTCCAAAAACGCCCCATGCTGCCGCTGCGCCCCCTGCCGAAGTATATCCATTGATCGCCCTCAAGCCCAAAGCCGAAGTGTTCAGCGTGACACCGTTGTTGGTGCCGCTACCGTACACGGAAAAAACGTTGTTCGTGTTCAGGCCAAGACCCGTGTTGTTCAGTACCACTTGGCCCCCGGCAACCACCCTGGCCCGCTCGTTCGTTGCCGCGCTGCCGCCGGTCTTGATCACCCAATCCGCAGCATCCGTTGTACCGATGAAGTTGGTGGTCGGTAGCGTGCCCGCGTTACCAAGAATGGTCCATCCGGTCGCGCCGCCAGCATTGACCCGCAACCACTGTGCCCCATCCCAGTAGTAGTAGCCGGGGGTAACGTTGAAGGGTGCTCCTCCTGCCGTTGCGGTATTGTAAACGAGCAACGAGGTTGCCGGTGCCGTAACGGGCGCCGCCGCGTTGGTAGCTGTCAACGCCACCCTCGGTATCAGCAGGCCCTTATCCGCGCTGACCAGATCAAGAATGGACGAAGCAGCCGGCACTGCGCCGGTAGTGTTGATCCCGATGTTCTGCGCGGTAGCCCACGTGTTCACGAAAAGAACTGCAAGTATGAACGGGAGGGGGCGTAAGGTGCTCATGTGGTTGGGATATATACAGGGCGTTGAATGTAAAGAGGTACGGCGAAAGAGGGCCCATGGGCCTCACTTTTCCGTTCATGGTGGACGTCTTTGGTGCCAACAGGCGTTGCCTTGCTGACTTTCGCCGTCCGTTCAGGGTTCACCTGGTGGCGCATGATGGAACCTTGATCCTTATGGCTTCCGTACCGGTACGCCTGGGGTTGCGGCATACTGGCCTTCACCGGTCTTGTACTTACCGTGGTGTTCGCCGGCCGGGACCATACTACCAATGGGGGTGAGCTTGGCCGGATCCACCCCGTATACTTCTTGGTCACCTGGCCAGTAGAACGCCTCTCCGGGCTCCACTTGATTGGCTGCTTTCGCGGCAGCAGGTTCCTGTTCGGGCTTCAACCACTTCGGTCCGGGTGCTTGCGGGAACCGGCCTTCACCATAACCCGTTTTCGGCTTCACCACCAACTGATACTCTACCGTACCACTGTGCGCTCCACCGTTCAATTCCACCAGATCGAAACCGGTGGCTGTCCGGTTCATCATCGTTACCCCGTTGAAGTCCGTCATCTCCACCGGGGTGCAGAAAACCCGCACCGGATATTCAGCTGTTACCGTGATGATGTCCGCCAGGATCGGATCCAGGTCCACATGGGCCTGCCCGTTCACCAGTTCAACACTGCCATAGTCCTGGTACCAGTACTCAGGCGATTCCGGGCAGGTGAGCATGATGCGCCCGTGGTTGGGGGTGGGAATGATCTCGCTCACCGCAGCCGTCCCTGTGATCTTGCGCGCGATCCCTCCCGCAGTGGTGCCCACCCAAGCATAACCTTGGAGAACGCCAGCATAATTGTAGCCTTCGAAATAGCCGCCAGCCCGTGTGGTGGTGTTGGTGAAGGCAATACCCTGAACGCCGATGGCATCTTGGTTCTGGGCATCGCCCGTGCCGTCCACGCCGATGGAGAAGCCGGGGTTCCCGGCTATCGTTCCACGAAGGCTGTAGCCGCGCAGTGCGTTGTGGTCCCCGCCCAGTGTTGTGTTGGTTACGTTCAACTGGCTATAGCTGCCGGGCGGGTTGTAGATGGCGCTGGCATTGTCAACGAGACCGTAGTTGGCGATCCATACGCTACTGAAGGAAACCGCGGCCGCCACCGTTGCCGCACCAGTGCTCTGTGCGAAGGTGCTGGCATAACCTGCGGCCGGATTGCTGGCGTAAACCCCTGCTCCGTTGAGCGGTGTTTGATTCGGGATGGGGATGTTCGTTTCCCGGCCTAGGTATCCGCCCACGTTGGTGCTGTGCCCACTGATGGCATCGAAGGTGGTGCCGCTGTTCACTTCGAGCTGCGCCAAGGTGGGAACGGCCACATTGATGCCCACATAGCCGTTATTGCGGACCCGGATCCGTTCGAGGTTGTTCGTGCGGATCTGGAGATCGACGTTATCGGTGGTGCCCAAGAAGTTGGTGCCCACCACCGTCCCCGCATTGCCAAGGATCGTCCATCCAGGATTGCCGGTATCAATGCGCACCCACTGCGCCCCATCCCAGTAGTAATAGCCGGGGGTAACGTTGAAGGGTGCTGCTCCTGCCGTTGCGGTGTTGTACACGAGCAATGAGGTTGCCGGTGCCGTGACCGGTGCCGCTGCGTTGGTAGCTGTCAATAGTACCCTCGGTACCAAGAGGCCCTTGTCCGCGCTTACAAGATCAAGAATGGATGAAGCGGCTGGTACGGCCCCGGTGGTGTTGATCCCGATGTTCTGGGCATGAGCCTTTGTGGCCAGAATGCTCATTGCTACGATGAGCGGAAGGTGTCGCACGGTGGTCATGGGGGGTGGTGTTCGAGCCAATGAAAATGAAGCAAGCTGGAGCGGTCCCCAAACTAACAAGCTTGGGCCCTCCGTGGACGTTCGGGACCATGCTCTGGTTGCTCTTCCCCAGCCTCGGCCGCTTGGAGGAACGCGACGAACGGTTCGACCGGTCGCGTAGTTTGGCACCATAAGTTCCGTGGACATGACCCCTTTTCGCCGGTTCTGCATCGTATTGGCCGCTTCGACTGCCGTCTGTGCCAGTGCACAGCCTTACAAGTATGGTTGTCATTACTTCCGCAACCATGGCGATCGAAGCCTTGTGCCCACGGCCCAAGAGAAGAACCAGATCGATGAGACCATTGCGCGCAGTGACACCTTCGATATCCTCCACTACGACATCAACATCGATGTCACGCAGTACACGGCGCAACAGATCATCGCATCAACCACGATCACTTATGCGCCGCGAATGGCGGGGCAGGCCTTCATCCGCTTCGACCTGTTCCAGCTCTCCGTTGATTCTGTTGTTGATGGCACCGGAGCGCTGTCCTTCAGTTACGATGGGGGATTCCTCCGGGTCGACTTCGCGCAGCCACCGTTGATCGGCACCAACTACCAACTGACGGTGTACTACCATGGTTCGCCGCATCGCGATCCGGAGTGGGGTGGTTTCTATTTCGAGAGCGACTACATCTACAACCTCGGGATCGGGCTCAGTACCATACCACCCAACTTCGGCAAGGTGTGGTACCCGTGTTTCGACAGCTTCGTCGAGCGCGCCACCTATTCGTACACGGTGAAGAGCGCCGGCGGCCGTACTGCACATTGCATGGGCGACATGGTGAACGAAACCCTGCTCGGTGGTGATACCGTTCTGCGCACGTTCAACTTCGACGACGAGATAACCACGCATTTGAGCGCCATCGCCGTGGCCGCATACCAGGACCACGACTACACGCACACAGGTGCGTTCGGGCCCGTGCCTGTTCGCCTCAGCGCTAAGACCAGCCAGTTGAGCCCCATGATCACCAAGCTCAGCGATCTGGGTGGTGCCATCGACGCCTGCGAGTATTGGTTCGGTCCACACGCTTTCTCACGCGTTGGTTATGCGCTTTCCACCGATGGTGCGTTGGAGATCCCTACCAACATCGCTTATCCCCAGTTCATGACCGGGCAAAGCGACTTCGACAATCGCGGGTTGTACAGCCACGAGTTGGGGCACCATTGGTTCGGGGATGTGGTGGCGCCGCACGTACACAACGATATGTGGCTGAAGGAAGGGCCGGCCGAGTACGCGAGCCACCTCTTCGAGGAATGGCTGTTCGGTGAGGCCGCGTTCGTGGATGTAGTGAAGGACAACCAGCTGTTCGTCCTCGATCAGGCGCATGTCCAGGACGGAGGCTTCCTCGCGTTGAGCCCCATGCCCGATGCCTATATCTATGGCAGGCATACCTACTACAAGGGCGCTGCGGTGATGCACAACCTGCGCGGTTATATGGGCGACTCACTCTTCCGTGTCGGCTTGCACTACGTGCAGGAGCAGCTTGCATTCAAGGACATGACACCGCAGCAGTTCCGCGACACGCTGGAGGCCGGCACGGGTGCGGATCTCGATGCTTTCTTCGATGCGTGGGTGTTCGCGCCGGGATTCTCCGCGTTCGTGGTGGATGAGATGGACGCCACACAGAACGGTGCGCAATGGAACGTGGACCTGTTGCTGCGACAGAAGTTGCGCGGCACCACGGTATGGCACAACGACATACCGCTCGATCTCACCCTCGTTGGAGCGAACTGGCAGCGCCAGGAATTCCAAGTGATGGCCGATGATGAGTTCAGTAATGTGTCCATCGTGGCCGATTTCGAACCGGTGATGGCGATCCTCAATGGACACAACAGGTTGAACCAAGCGCGTATGGATTACGAGTTCACGATCCCTGCAGATGGCAACTTCACCAGCCTGCTGCCGCGCACGGGCTTCAGGTTGTACGATATCGCGTTGGTGGATACGGCCATCTTCCGCGTGGACCATATCTGGAGCGCTCCCGATGCGGACAACCTGGGCCCGGGTGTGGATGAATTATCGGACACGCACTATTGGATCGTGGACGGCATCTGGCCCACGGGTACTGAACTGCAAGGCAAGGTCCTGTACGAAGGCAACAGTGTTGACGATCTCGACTTCGCGCTGTACGGCCCCACGGAAGCGGATGCCATCCTGGTATACCGCGCAACGGTGAACGATCCTTGGGAGTTGTACCCCGATCTTGTTGCTGCGATCGGGAACACCACCGATGGCAACGGCAACTTCACGATGAACAACCTGCGGAAGGGACAGTATGCTTTCGCACGTGGCAGCGCGGTCATCGGCGTTCAGGAGCCGGCTTCCGCCATTGGCGGATTGAACGTGTTCCCGGTACCGGTGAACGAGCTACTTACCGTTCGTGGACATAGCGCTTCCAGCAGCACCGCGCTGTTCGATCTGTTCGATGCGGCAGGGCGGCTCGTGCTGCGCAGTACCGCGAAAGTCACCGGCGGTTTCGAGGAGCGTCTGGACGTAAGTGGTCTGGCGCCCGGGGCATACAGCGTTGTGGCGCATACGGTCGAAGGCGAACATTTGGGCAGCGCACGGTTCGAAGTGGTGCACTGACCGATCGCCGGAAGTGGCCGGTTACTTTCGCCGCTCGTTCGCAAAAGTGCCCTGCGGGCGGAAGCGCACGACCCCATAGTTCAACGGATAGAATAGGAGTTTCCTAAACTCTTGATCCAGGTTCGATTCCTGGTGGGGTCACCCTGATTCAATGAGTCTTCTTGGACCCGCACGGAAAATCCGGCCTTCCTAAGGTCGAGGTTGTCGGTTTGGTTGTCATATGCTCGATCAGGCCGCATTGGATCGAATCATATCGGGTTGGTCGGGACGGCAATTCCGTTGGCAATGTCAGGGTTCTTAGAATGCGGCTCAACCAGACCGATTCCAGCTGGATGCTTTCCATCATCGGCCGGTTCACGCCGCTGATCGCCGCGATCCTGATCCCGCTGAGTTCCGTTACCGTGCAAGGGTTCGTGACGTTTGCTGTTTCGTGGGCGGCACGCCACACGAACTGATCAGCATCCATCCGATAGCTGTCGATCGTCATGTTCGTCGCCTGCGTGCTTGCCGAGGTTTGTCGTGGATGACAAGGTTCATTCAGGGATCTCCATCCGCCAATCCATGACACACCCGTACCGCTTCCTTTTTTCCGTCGCCCTCACCATCGGTTCGATCGTTCATGCGATCGCACAACCGGGCAGCAATGACCCGACGTTCAACATCGGCACAGGCTTCGACAACACGGATGACTTCTTCGGGGTCAACGACCTCGCCATACAGCCCGATGGCCGGGTGATCGTGGGCGGCAGCTTCACGAGTTTCAATGGCACACCGGCCGCGCATTTGGTCAGGTTGAACAGCGACGGCACCCTCGACCCGACTTTCACTCCTCCTCCGATAGGGAACGTTGATCGATTGCTCCTGCAACCCAACGGGAGGGTGTTGGTCGGTGGATATGGTTTCTTGGTAAGGCTGCTTTCGGATGGCGGTCTTGATCCGACCTTCTTGGCAGCGACGATCACTGGACGCGTTCACGCCCTTGCACAACAATCCAACGGACGCATTCTGGTCGGTGGCACCTTCACCCGGTACAACGGCACATATGCACCGTGCCTCGTCCGCTTGAAAGTGAACGGTGCTGTGGATCCCTCCTTCGATGCGGGTCCGCTGGATCCGGACAGCGTGCGCGTGCATAAGATCAGCACCATACTCGTGCAGCCGAACGGCCGCATCGTGGTGGGCGGTAGCTTCTGGCAATTCGGGCCCAACATCGCCGCGAACATCCTTCGGCTCATGCCCGGCGGTACCGTGGATTTCAGTTTCGAGACAGGCTGGGGCCTGGACAGCGGTTGGCCGGACAGCGGCGAGGTGACCGACCTGCTGCTGCAACCCGATGGCCGGATCCTGGTGTGCGGTGCCTTCACCTACTACAACAACGACCATTTGGTGATGGACGGCATCGTGCGCGACGATCTCGCACGTTTGAACACGGACGGCTCATTGGACACTTCGTACACGTCCGGCGGAAGTGGTATCCGCACCATGATGCGCAGGTTGAGCGGCGAGGTGATCATCGGGGGCCAATTCACAGAGGTGAACGGTGTGCCCATGGAAGAACTCGCGCGCCTTCTGCCCAATGGCGATATCGATCCGACGTTCGATCCCGGAACCGGTGTGGACAACGGATTACCGACCACTATCAATGCATTGGCACTGCAACCTAACGGCGACATCATCATCGGTGGGGATTTCAACAACTACAATGGTGCGCAGTGCAGCAGCATTGCGCGGGTGCTCGGTTCACCTGCCGGTTGCCAACCCACGCAGCTCACCGATACCCCTGATCCGGTGGTAAGCTGTGGTGCAACGCAACTGGACTTCACCGGTGGCAGCATCATTGCCGCCAACACGGTACCGGGCGCCAATAAGTACCAGTTCCTCTTCACCAACGTAACAGGCCAACCGGCATACGCGCGGTCCATCGCCTTCGCAACGCCGGTCTTCATCCTCACCAAGTGGTATACCATGCCGCTCAAGGCCGGACGCACGTACAACGTGTTCGTACGCGCCAGCTTTGATGGTGGTACAACGTACTGCGCCTATGGGCCGAGCTGCACCGTGAAGATGAGCTGGACGCCCTTTGCGCCTGGACAAGGACCGCGCAGTGTGGAGGCCACATCGGCCGAGGTACCTCAACAGTTGCTCTATCCCAATCCCACCAACGGTGACAACTTGCATATCGGCTTGAGCGGTGCTGACCCCGAAGTGACGACCGCAACACTGGACATCACCGACATTTTCGGCAAGCGAGTGATGAGCACTGTGCTACCCATCCACAATGGTGAGTTGGACGTCGTGCTTTCATTGGATATCGACCTTCCCAACGGACTGTACATCGCAACCCTCACGGCCGGAGGTGACACCTTCAACCAACGCTTCCTGCTCGATAGGTGATGCACGGAGTTGCTGCCCCACTGAAGTGCTGAAGCGATCGACACGGTGAAGATCAGCGTACATCGTGCGCTGTTGGCCTTGCTTGTTCTGCTCTCCTGCACCGCATTGGCAGGTGCTGGGTTATTGATGGTCCATCCGGACGGCAGCCTCATGGGCATGTCGCCGGGTGACTTCGTCGCCACCTTCTTCGCCGACTTCTTTTGGCCGGGCGTGATCATGTTCAGTGTCTTCGGCATCGGGAGTGCGGTTGTGGCGGTAGCTGTGGCACGTCGACTGGTCGCGGGAACAACATTGGCGATGGTGATCGGCTCCGGACAGTTGATCCGGATACTCGCGCAGATCATGATGCTCAAGCACCTTCCTGGTTTCAAGCGCACGCACAGCTTTTCGGCTTTCACCGAAAGGCGGCGGTTGTTGCTGCGATCCGCCCGGGCGGATCACAACTGCGTCGTCGCACGCACATAGGCGGTGTGCGGCACGTCCGTCCTGCGGATCCCTGCATAGCCTTCGGAAACGTCAACGAAGTCGCGCCATCCCCGCTGCTGGAGAATGGAAGCTGCGATCATGCTGCGATATCCACCCGCGCAGTACAGGATGAAGGGCTTGTTCGCCGGGAACTCGTCCAAGTGATCGTTGATGCTGCTCAATGGCACGTTGATCGCGCCCACGACATGCTCGGAATCGTACTCGCTTTTCTTCCGCACATCGATGATCAATGGCTTCGATCCATATCGACCTGCGAACTGCGCCGCGCTCATCCGTTGAACAACTTCAACGGGCTTTCCCGAAGCCTTCCATGCCGCAAAGCCACCTTTCAAATAGGCGACCATGCGGTCATGCCCGATGCGGGCCAGGCGGATCATGGTCTCCTCCTCCTTGCCAGGATCGGTGATCAATAGGATGGGCTGTTGCAGGTCCGGGATCATTTCCCCCACCCAGGTGGCGAAGCTCCCGTCCAAGCCGAAATTGACGCTTCCCGGAACGAAGCCTCCAGCGAAATCGGCGGCACTCCGGCTGTCAATGATGATCGCTTCCATGGCACGAGCACATGCCTCGAAAGCATCAGGCCCCAGGGGCGTTCGGGCGCGGTCGAGAACCAGGTCCAACGGTTCATAACCCTTGATGTTCAACAGGACGTTCTGGGGGAAATAGCCGGGTGGTGACGTCAAGCCGCTCAGCACTTCCTTCTTGAACTCCTCCTTGGTCATGTTGGAGCGCAGCGCATAGTTGGTGCGCTTCTGGTGGCCGAGGGTGTCCATTCGTTCGGCGCTCATCATCTTGCCGCACGCGCTTCCGGCGCCGTGGTTCGGATACACGATCAGGTCGTCGCTCAAGGGCATGATCTTGTTCCGGAGCGAATCGAAAAGGTATCCCGCGAGCTTGTCCTCCGTGAGTTCGGGGATCACATGCTGGGCCAGGTCCGGCCGACCGACATCACCGATGAAGAGCGTATCGCCGGTGAAGAGACAGCACTCCTTCCCTTCCTCATCGATCAAGAGGTAGGTCGTGCTTTCCAGCGTGTGGCCCGGTGTGTGGATCACCTTGATCCTCGCTCGACCCAGCAGGAGTATTTGTCCATCATCGGCTACCGTTGCGGCGAAACCGGGCCTGGCCGTTGGACCGTAGATGATCGTGGCCCCGGACTTCTTCGCCAGGTCCAAGTGGCCGCTCACGAAGTCCGCATGGAAGTGGGTCTCGAGCACGTACTTGATGCGGGCCCCATCCCGCTCAGCGCGCTCGATGTACGGTCGTACTTCCCGCAGCGGATCGATCACGGCGGCTTCACCATCGCTTTCGATATAGTAGGCACCATGCGCCAGACAGCCGGTATAGATCTGTTCGATCCTCATGCTTCTTGATCCGCTCGGGCTGACCGAGCGGTAGCACAAAACATGTAAGCGCCTCCGACCCGGGAGATGATCGACGTCATGCCGATCGTATGACCATGATCAGTGCACCAACAGAAGTCAGCTTGGACCTTCGTGGAAACAACCGACGGATGAAACCGAACATGGGTAGTGCGGACCGAGTGATCCGCGTGATCGTGGCAGCGATCGTGGTGGGGCTCTACTTTTCCGGGGTGATCGAAGGTGCGTTGGGCATCGTCCTGATGCTGTTCGCAGCGGTGTTCGCCATCACGAGCTTCATGAGCTTCTGTCCGATCTATGCCGTGCTCCGCTTCAACACGTGCAGCACCGCCAAGCGACCAACCTGAACAAGATGCTTGGCACCCACTTCGGACCCGCTCCCAAGGTGGATCCGGCCAACTTGCTCGTACTTGGCGCCATCGTTGTTGATGTGCGAACCGCGCAGAATACGCCAACGGCCAAGTGAAGGGTTCCTTGAACATCCCGTTGGACGAACTGCTCCGGAACATGCAGAGGATCCCGAAGGACAGGGCGATCGTCACCTGGTGCACCAGTGGTGGTTGCCGCGCGTCGGCTGCGAACACCCTTGCCGACCACCGATCCGATGCCCACAACGGCGGGCAATGGACCAAAGTGCAGGCGGCAACGACCAAAGTCGATCGACCATGAGCACCTTCCAGGACATCATCGGTGGCACAAAACCAGTGGTCGTCGATTTCTTCGCCGAATGGTGCGGGCCATGCAAAGCCATGAAGCCCATCCTCGATGACTTCAAGAAAAGGGTGGGCGAGAAGGCGGTGGTATTGAAAGTGGATGTGGACCGCAATGTGGCCGCCGCCAGGGCATACCATGTGCAGAGTGTTCCAACGCTGGCGATATTCAAGAACGGCGTGATCGTCTGGCGCAGATCAGGTGTTGTGAGCGTGGAGCAGTTGATCCAGACGCTGGAGAACTTGGCTTGATCCAGGGACATTGTAGCCACTGTATCCATCGGACCCAACCTGTACCTCTACGACCGGTCGCCGAGCACGGTCATGGTCGGCACTGCTCGGCGGCGGTCCCACGCGTAATGCGAAAGGCATATCCACGTTCACCAGGCTGGTGTATGCAATCTCTGCCTGATGCCCTAAGCGTGGATCGCTCGTATCGTGCGCGGGGACATCGCGCGGTGCGCTACACTGATCCGGACACCCACATGATCGCCCTTGCCTGCACTCCGCCGACCATGCCGATCACGTCCATTGCTGAAGGGCCAACACCGGGATATCCGCTTCCAGTGCAAGCGCCTTCGCAGTGCTCGCATGAAAGAGCCCATCGAGCAGACCCTTGTGCCTATGCAGCACGGCTATCATATCCGCGCTGCGCCGGTGTGCTGTGCGTTCCAGTCCATCCACCACATCGCGACCGTAACCCTCAATGAAGCGGTGTGGTATGCCTTTCAGGATGTTCGCGTACAAGCCATTGCCCCAATGGTCCTCACCTTCGGTGATACGCACCGGCATATGAGCAACCACGACCTCCGATCGTTGACGCAAAGCGATGGTGCGCAACATCGAGAGGCTCTCGGGCAGAACCTCGTCGTGATCGTCGGCAAGCAGGATCCGCTTGACCGGATGCAACCGCGCTTTCTCGGGAACCGCAAGTACAGGTACACGGCTGGTCTTGATCACATCGGTGGTGTTGCTGCCGAACAGGGCAGAACCCGTTCCACTTTGTTTGGCCATGATAACCAGGTCAGCGCTCTTTTCCTCCAGGTATTCGGACAATGCCGGGGCAAGAGATCCGAACAGTAATTGTTGTTCCACTGCCCGGGCACCCGTGCGTTGCTTGAACTGCTTCGCCACAAGCGCCAACCCATCCTCCGAAGCCTTTATCAATTCAGGTATATAGGATGGTGCCATGGGGTTTGCTGGCACTGCGTCGATATGTGCATGGATGAACACATAGCTCGCGTCCTCGATGCCGAAAAGCTGTGTGGCATAAGTTGCTGCATGCATAGCATTGGCGCTGAAGTCCGTTGGTATGAGGATACGTGTCATGGCTCCCTTCTTTCCGACAAGGCTATCGTGGGAGGGTCGGTGCGATCCT
Source organism: Flavobacteriales bacterium (assembly GCA_049289815.1). Lineage (GTDB taxonomy): Bacteria > Bacteroidota > Bacteroidia > Flavobacteriales_F > PHOS-HE28 > PHOS-HE28. The sequence goes on along the minus strand of JBATMK010000268.1, from coordinate 17,662 downwards.
GATGAACATCAGCTTTCCGCACGGCGGTCGTCACTGGTCGGTATCACCCACGCCGTGCATGGGAGCCACCGGCCGATCCTCTCCTTGAAAGCGACCAATGGCGCAACTGAGGTATGACTTCGCCTTCTGCGCGAAGCCACCGGTACCCTGCTCCGGATAACCGAGCTTCCGCAGCAGGGCAGCCACCTCATCGTGCTTCACGATGCCATCATGGTCCACATTCACGATCCCGGCCTCGGGATCAACGAAAACATTGGTAACCCCGGACAACTCCTGTATGCGATGACGGATGGTGCTCGCACAACCACCGCATTTGAGATTGTCCACAAGAAGATGAAGTACTGGCATGGCTCGGATCTTATGCAACGAAGGACGGTACAGCATCGCGCGAAGACCTTGACGCCTATCGCACGTCGGGCTGACGAACGTCAGGCAGGAGGCTGTTCCACCCCGATACGTTTGGGGGCAACCCTACGCGTATCTGCTTTCATGAACGTCGGCCCGATCAAGACCATCAACGAATTAGTGAAGGAATTGCTCCGCCACCATGATCCAGCCGCCTTTGCGGGGATCCTTGCACTCTATGCCGTGCCCGCGGCTGACCTTGAGCCTTTCTTCCAATGGAACAGCCGACATTACACACGCACATGCATCCACCGCAGCGCGAACTTCGAGTTGTTGGTGATCTGCTATGAGCCGGGTCAGCGCACCAGCATCCACGACTATGACAGCCAGACGGCATGGATCCATCCGGTGATGGGCGAAGTGGTCGAAGAGCGTTTCAACGTGATCCCGAACGATGGACTGCAGCGTGTGTGGGAACTCCATCTGCATCCGGGAACGGATGATTCCCTTTCCAACGGTAGTTCCATCCACCGGTTCATCAACCGTGGCCCGGGGCGGGCTGTTACCTTGAACCTCTACGCGAACCCCGTGCGCAAATGGCGCGTGTACGACGAAGGCACCGGTAACGCCACCGTTTCGCCTGCAGGACCACCGTGAACCGGCTGAATTCAATGGCCTACCTTGTGTCCATGACGGAAGGTTTCCTTTCAGGGCTTACCGCTGAGGACCGTGCACATGTTGGCGAATTGTTGTTCGCTACCGCGGCAGAAGGCTTGGTCCTGGTGGACGCGAGGGGGGTGATCCTTATGAAGAACCCCCGCCTCGGTGAGATGTTCGGCTACGCACCGGGGGAATTGTTGGGACAGTCCATCGAGATCCTGATCCCACAGGCCGCGCGGCAACGTCATACGGAACATCGCGACCGCTACAATGCACGTCCAGTTCAGAGATCCATGGGGATCGGCATGGATCTGCACGGCGTGCGGAAGGACGGCTCAGAGATCCCCGTGGAGGTGAGCCTGAACCACTTCGCGGTGCATGGTGTGCACTACGTGATGGGGCTTGTTACCGACATCACGTTGCGCCGCAAGGCAGAGGAGGAACTTCAACGGACCAACGACGAATTGGAGGATCGCGTGGAACAGCGAACAGCTGAACTGACCGCTGCTGAGAACAACCTGCGCGAAGCGCTGGTGAAGGAAAAGGAATTGCATACGTTGAAGAGCCGTTTCGTGTCCATGGCCAGCCATGAATTCCGCACGCCCCTTAGCACCATCATGGGCAGTGTCGACCTGATCGGACGCTACACCCAGGACATGTCCAATGGGAAGGTCGAGAAGCACGTGGCACGGATCCGGGCGAAGGTGCGCGAGATGACCGCGATGCTCAATGAGTTCCTTTCGCTCGAAAAGATCGATCAGGGTCAGGTGGTCTGTACGCCGGCGGAACTGGACATCGTGCACTTGTGCATCGAGATGATCGAGGAATTGAGACTGCTCGCGAAGCGCGGCCAATCCATCGATTATGATCACGATGGCAGCGAGCGCACAGTGACATTGGACTCCCAGATGCTCGGCCATGTCATCTCCAACCTGGTGACCAACGCCGTGAAATACTCCCCGGAGGATACGCGCGTGCAGCTCCGCACATCGATAGGCGGCGGCCGCCTCCTGATCACGGTAAAGGACCACGGCATCGGTATACCGAAAGAGGACCAGCAACACCTGTTCGAGCGCTTCTTCCGTGGCGCTAACGTCGCCAACATCCAAGGCACCGGTCTCGGCCTCAACATCATCAAGCGGTACTTGGACCTCATGGACGGCTCGATCCGGTTCAAGAGCGTCCCCGGTGATACGGTCTTCACCGTGGAGCTACCACATCACCTCCCGGCATGAAAACGATACTGCTCATCGAGGACAATGCGGACATGCGCGAGAACACGGGCGAGATCCTGGAACTTGCCGGCTATCGTGTGATCAAAGCAGAGAACGGTAAGCGCGGCGTGGAGGAAGCCAGGAAAGAAACCCCTGATCTTGTCCTCTGCGATATCATGATGCCCGAACTCGATGGCTACGGAGTGCTGCACATGCTCGGGCGCAACCCGGCCACGGCAGAAGTGCCTTTCATCTTCCTGAGTGCAAAGGCAGAGCGCGGCGACGTGCGCAAGGGCATGGATCTCGGGGCGGATGACTATCTCGCCAAACCCTTTGAGGAGAGCGAACTACTGAATGCTATTGAAGGTCGCCTTAAGCGGAGCGATCTTTTCCGGAAGGGCTTTGATGGGGGCGTGGATGGATTGAACAGGTTCATGGATCAAGCGCGCGGGATCGATGCGCTGAAAGATCTGAGCAAGGACAGAAAGACGAGGAAAGTCGGGAAGAAAGAGGTTCTTTTCCATGACGGGGACGACTTACGTCACATCCCATATGTGATCAGTGGTAAGGTGCGGACGTTCAAGATCAACAATGATGGCAAGGAGTTGGTCACCGGTCTCCACGGCCCTGGGGATTTCATTGGTTATATGGGCCTATTGGAGAACGGCCGTGCCATGGAGACCGCCGAGGCCCTTGAAGGATCGGAAGTAGCATTGATCCCCTGTGAGGACCTCTTTGTGCTGCTGTATAGGGACCGGGATGTCAGCATACGGTTCATCAAGATGCTTACCCGTGATATGAAGGACAAGGAATCGCATCTGCTCCAGCTAGCCTATTCAAGCGTGAGGCAGCGCGTGGCCGGATCACTGCTGCGTGTGCATCAACGGTATGCAAAGGAAAAGACCCCGGAACTGGGTGTACTTATCAGCCGTGAGGATCTTGCGAGCATTGTGGGGACAGCTACTGAATCCCTCATCCGGTGCCTTACAGACCTCAAGGAAGAAGGCCTGATAGATACCCAAGGTCGGGAGATCCGCATCCTCGATAAGGCCCGGCTGGAGAAACTGGCGGATCGCTGATCCATACCCACCTGGTCATTGGGGTTTTGGCTTCGCGCTTGTGTGACCACGTCCTGAGGTCTCACTTCTTGGGTTTTCGATCGGTACAGCTGACGCCTGATCAGGCTCTCCCTTCCGGTTGACGAACGTCAGTGTCGAGTTGGGCTGTTGTGGCTCCATTCGTGGTCTGATATCCAATGGACCATGTCTCTCTCCCATCCCTCCATGGCGGTTCCGCCGAACGCGACCACGATCTTTTCCTCAGATGACCGCGTCGGTGTCTGGATCGATACACAAAAGGCGTTCGTCGTCCGCTTGACCGGGCCCGAGGCGCAACTGCTGACCGTGACGATGGACATGGAACGACATCAGCGGATCATCAAGGCCAAGCATCACGGGGTCGGATCGGGCGGCCGAGTGGCCAGTTCCGAAAAGCACGAACAGACGCGTCTTGATGAAGAAATGCACCGCTACCTCAACGCAGTGATGGATGCCATCGGCAAAGCAGAACGTCTCGTAGTGTTCGGTCCGGCGTATGTGAAGAACGAATTGGGGAAAGCACTGGCCATGGATGCACGTTTCCGGAACGTCGAGGTGGAGATGACCACCGCCGATCGCATGACCCCGAACCAGATGGTGGCTTGGGTGAAACGCTACTTCAAGCGTACTTCCACGATACGATAAGACAGCATGAGCAAGTGCGCCACCGCAACTGAAGCGGTCTCCTCCATCTCATCGGGCCAACGCATCTTCGTTCATGGGAGCGCCGCCACGCCCCACCATCTTCTGGACGCCTTGCTGGCACGTGCCGGTGACTTGCAGGGCATGGAACTGGTGAGCATCAGCACGCTGGGCCGCATCGACCTTGCTACTCCTGCGGTGCAGCAGGCCTTCTTCATGAACTCCCTCTTTGTATCGGACAACGTGCGCGAGGTGGTGAACGGTGCCAACGGCGACTATGTTCCTGTCTTCCTCAGCGAGATCCCACGGCTGTTCGATCAGCGGGTATTGCCCATCGACGTTGCGCTTGTCCATCTCTCCATGCCCGACCAACATGGCTTCTGTTCGCTCGGGGTCTCGGTCGATGTTGCACGTGCCGCCGTCCGGAACGCCCGGCTCGTCATCGGTCAACTCAATCCGCGCATGCCCCGCACGCATGGTGAAGGCCAGGTGCATATCAGCCGGCTGGCCGCTTACGTGGAGGTTGACGAGCCGCTGCCGGAGGTGGACTATGCAGGCCGCATAGGTGAACGCGAACGTCGCATCGGTACACACTGTGCCGGCCTGATCGAGGACGGGGCAACACTACAGTTGGGCATAGGCGCCATTCCTGATGCGGTGTTGGGCAGCCTGCATGGTCACAAGGACCTCGGTGTGCATACGGAGATGTGTTCCAATGGGATCATCCACCTCATGGAGCACGGCGTGATCACCAACCGGCTGAAGAAGAAGCATCCAGGACGAGTGGTGACAAGCTTCGCCATCGGGACGCGCCGACTTTACGACCATATCGACGACAACCCTGAATTCGCCTTCCTCGACGCCCAGTACGTGAACGACGGTCATGTGATCCGACAGAACCCGAAGGTGGCGGCGATCAACGGTGCGATCGAGATCGACCTCACTGGCCAGGTCTGCTCCGATAGCATCGGCGCACACCAGTACTCCGGTGTTGGCGGCCAGATGGACTTTATGAGGGGTGCCGCTCTTTCCGATGGGGGTAAGCCGATCATCGCCATGGCCTCAACGACCGGCGATGGAGCTTCGAAGATCGTTCCCTTCCTGCGACCCGGCGCCGGTGTCGTAACGACGCGCGCACATGTGCACTACGTGATCACCGAGCATGGTGTGGCATACTTGTATGGCAGGAATCTGCGACAGCGGGCCGAGGCGCTGATCGCCATCGCCCATCCCGATCATCAGGAGGCACTGGATCGGGCCGCGTTCGAACGGTTCGGTGCGAAAGCATGCTTGGTGAGGGCCTGATCGACCGGCGCGTTGACCCGTGCATGGTAATGCCCATACGCCCAGAAGGACCTTCTCTCTTCGGATGGCCCAAGTGCGCCTGATCACATAGCCGACCTTCGTAGCACGGATGGAGAACCTGGATCTGCTCGAAGGCGGCTACCAAAGCTTGCTGGCGCGGCTGGTGATCAGCGCAGGCATCGGTCTTCTCGTTGGCACGGAACGCGAGTACAGCCATCGAGTGGTGGAGAAGGAGGAGTCCTTCGCGGGGGTGCGCACTTACACCTTCATCGCCCTCTTCGGCTTCCTGGCCGCTTTCCTTGGAGAGCGCACGGGGGCGGGCACCTTCATCGCTGCCTTGCTCGGGCTCATCGCCATGGTCATCGTCAGTTACGCGCGGACGGCGCACAGCGGCAGCTTCGGCATTACCTCCGAGCTGTCGGCGGTGATCACCTTCCTGCTAGGCGCGCTGGTCTTCCAAGGCCACATCCTGTTCGCCGTCATCCTCACTGTGATCATCACCGGTCTGCTTTCCCTCAAGTTCAAGCTCCATCGCGTCATCGCCACGTTAACCGCTCAGGATATCCGCACCATCATCCAGTTCGTCATCATTTCCGCGCTGGTGCTACCCTTCCTGCCGGAAGAGCAATTCGGGCCCGGCGATGTCTGGAACCTGCGCGATATCTGGACGATGGTGATCCTGGTCACAGGGATCAGCCTGGCGGGCTACCTGCTCTCGAAGGTGGTGGGGGCGCACAAGGGTACCCTCCTCACTGGCGTGCTGGGCGGCTTGGTCTCCAGCACCGCCACCACGCTCAGTTTTTCCCGGCAGGCGCGCGCGAACGTCGGCGCGCCACAGGTGCTGGCGGCCGTCAGTGTCATCGCCGCCACGGCCACGCTTTACCCGCGGATCCTGCTGGAAGCATGGGCCGTGGACCCCACGCTGGGCATGCAGCTGCTTGTACCGGTGATCTTCATCACCCTCGTGGGCTTCGGCACCGCCTATCTCGTGCATCGCCATACGGGCACCACCAAGGTCAAGGAAGTGCCGCTCACGAACCCGTTGAACTTCACTATCGCATTGCAATTCGCTGTGCTCTACATGGTGGTGCAATGGCTCATGTCGCTCGCGGCCGATCGGTTCCATGAGGAAGGGCTCTATGCCGTCGGCCTCGTCTTCGGCGCCACCGACATGGATGCGATCACACTTTCCATCGCGCGCGCGGACCTTGCGCCAGGAAGCCTACAAGGCGTTACGGCCTTGCTGCTCGCCACGCTCTCCAACACCGTGATGAAATACCTCATTGTGGTCTTCTTCGGTGAACGGACCCTGCGCAAGTACGTGGGCATCGGCTTCGCCGCCATCTTTCTCGCCACGGTGATCGCCATCGCCTTGCGCTGGCTGTGGTGATCAGGAACGGTATGCTGAAGAAGCCTACCACGCAGTTGCCGGTTTTCGTTGAATTGTCGAAAGTCCTTCTCTACCCGATCATGGGGATCCATTATGCGAAGGCTGGCATCCGGTACAATGCGATCGATCCCGGCGCCTTGAGTACTGGGATCGCGAAGGACATCGACTTCGCCCATCTGCCCGCTGCGGCCCTCTTCAATGAGCGGATCGCACCCGGAATGGCCTTGGATCCGCGGATCAGCGATCCGGCCGAAGTGGCCCGCTTGGCGCTCTTCCTCGCTTCCGATGAGGCAAGCTTCGTCAACGCCACTACGGTGGTGGCCGACGGTGGATGGTCGGCGTTCTGATGGCCAGCGCGTGGACAGCGCTACGGCTTCCTCCTGACCAACGTCAATTACACAGTGTCGTTCGGTGCCGAAGTTCACCACCTGAACCACATACGATGAAGAAGGAGATACAACAACATGGACCCAACAGCGCCGTCTATGGTCTCGGCCTCATCGGCGCGTTGATCTATTACATCTCTCACGCCACGGGTTTTTGGATGGGCGTGGTCGGCTTCCTCAAAGCATTGGTATGGCCGGCTTTCCTGGTCTACGAGGCTTTGCGAGTGCTGGGCTCATAGGCGGGTCGATCCACAAGGAGGAGGGTCTTTGCATCCGGCCCGGTGGGGCGAACATGGCTGCAACAACAGAGCAATACGCGACCAATGGTCCTTGGTCCCAGAGGAAGAACGGTCAACCGGAACAGGATGCGAGGTCGCTCCTGAAGGCTGACCCGAGGCGTGATGCGACACCGCGGACCGGGGACTGCGATCATCGCAAGAGAGCCACCGATTGGACCGGTTCCTCAGGGCGGTACGACCCCACATACAAGGGACAGGTCTCAAAGCAGCGCTGCGTCCAGCTCACGGAGCCGCGAGCCGTCGGGATATGACCATGGTGGATAGTCTCTTGGTCCGATGGACGAACACGGTGATGCGGGCCGAACCCGAGCGGCTCAATGCGAGGAGGTCTACAGCTGCTTTCGCATCTGCTCCAAGACCTGGAACCCAATGACCGATCCGACGGCAACTCAACGGAACTTGACGGACGTCATTCATAGGACCGTGCGGACCGCCTAGCATTGCTCACAAGACCCGTGACCAAAACGAACTACCATGCTAGGTGAACTAGGATCTGAGCAGATCGAACGGATGCTCCAGCAGGAATGCATCGGACGCATCGGTTGCCACGCCGGTGGGGTGACGTATGTGGTACCTGTCACTTATTGGTACGATGGGAGCGGGGTGATCTGCCATTCCCGCGAAGGACTCAAGATCCGCATGATGCGGGAGAACCCGAACGTATGCTTCGAGGTGGACCGCATGAAGGACATGACGAACTGGGAGAGCGTGATCGCCCAGGGCAGTTTCGTGGAATTGAGCCCTGAGGATGCCGTGCGAGCCATGCAGTTGTTCTCACGGTGGTTGAAGCCTCGGATGCCAAGCGTCACTGCCGACCCCGCTCATCCTGAGAACCCGCACGGTAGCCCAGGTGCGAAGGCCGTGGCGTTCCGCATCGAACTGGCCGAGAAGAGCGGACGATTCGAGAAGCGGTGATACGGGCACGGATCATCCGGCAAGGCATTCCAGTGAGCTGGAATGAACAGTCACAGACATCGCCAAAATGAGGAAGCTCGATCTCAAGGAACAATACAAGGAACTCTACACCGTGCCGAAGGGGAAGATCATCGACGTCGCCGTGCCGAAGCTTCGCTACCTGATGATGGACGGCCAGGGCGACCCCAACACCAGCAAGGAGTTCCAGGATGCCATCGCCGCGCTCTACAGCTTGTCCTACGCGCTCAAATTCATGGTCAAGAACGGCGCTGAGGCCACCGACTACGGTGTTATGCCGCTTGAGGGCCGTTGGTGGGCTGACGACATGAAGGACTTCGCGAAGCTTGACAAGTCGAAGTGGAAGTGGACGGCGATGATCATGCAACCGGCTTTCATCACCGCCAAACTGGTCGCTGCTGCGAAAGCTGAGCTGATAAGGAGGAAGAAGGACCTTCCCGCGTTGGGCAAGGTGCGGCTGGAGGATATGAAGGAGGGTCGCTGCATGCAGCTCCTGTACATCGGCCCCTACTCGACGGAAGGCCCGACCATTGCGAAGTTGCATGAGCACATCCAGGCGCAAGGTTTGGCCCTGACGGGGAAACACCGTGAGATCTACCTGAACGATGCCCGGCGTACTGTACCGGAGAAACTCCGTACCATCATTCGGCAACCGGTGATGTCGCAGGTCTGACCCACCGTTTCGGCAACCCTTGCCATGCTGTGGTACGACCGAGATAGCTCAAGTGATGATCACCAGCCGACAACACAGACCTTCGGATGTACTGGTGAACGAGGTTCGCGATCGATCCAACGTAGCGTTGCATGCATACACCCGGTGCATTCGAACGTTGAGCGGGGGGAACGTGCACAACCTTCGGCTTGCCGCAAGGCATCTACTGGCCGCCTTGGATGTGTGGCGCAACTGGGCCAAGAAGGATAAGTGCGCACGGAAAGCTGAGCGGTGCACCCGCAGCTTGTTCAGGTCGATGGGCCCACTCCGGGATGCACAGGTGCGCGTGGGGATCCTGCGTGATGGAGCGAGGAAGGATGACGGACTGGCGCCTGCGCTGCGGCTGGCCGTTAAGGAGGAGCGGGCACTACGGAACAGGATGCGCGAACGCTTGTCCAAGATGGGAACCATGCCCTTGGTGGAGTTCCGCGAACATGTGGAGAATGGTCGTCCATCGGGCCGCGCATCGGCAGCCCTTCAACACACGCTCGCACATCGCCGCGAGCGGCTTGCTGAACGTTGGGTAGCCATCGATCCCGCGCAACCACGAACCTTGCACCGCGCTCGCATCGCCTTGAAGAAGTACCGATACCTGATCGACGTTTATGCTCCATTACTACCCCCTGCCCTGATCGACCAACGCGGGCATTTGAAGCGCCTTCAACACCGGCTTGGCAGCCTTCACGATGATCAACTGCTACTGATCAAGCTACGGAATTGGCTGCCGGAGTTGGGTATTGAAGATCGGAACGGGTTGAACCCCACTGTTCTGCGGCTGGCCCAGCGGATGGATCGCCGAAACCAGGGGTTCATGCGGCAAAAGGGGGTCTCTTTTCTCTGGGATGGGCGCCTTGGACGAAGTCGTCGACGTGCGAACTCTCGCTCTCAATAGCCCCATCGGGATCCTTGTTGTTCATGAGCGGAGGACCAGGCCGTAGTGTGTGTCCAGAAGGTGAGCGTGGCTCAAAGAGCCCGATCCAGTACTCGGGCGGCCAACAATCTGTCCGTGCCCACAACCAAGGCGGAGGTGGCGATACAGCCGGCCAGGACCACACCCATGTTGCTCAACACGGGCATCCAACCCAGCTGTTCCACCTCTAAAAAAGGATATGGGTACTCCCCCGTCGCTCCTCCAGCTACCAGTACCAGCGCAGCGTAGGCGACCGGGAACAATTGCCAGGTCAGTACATGGCTCCAACGTAACGCGCCGTGCTTGACGGAGAAGAACCAGAAACATGCGTACATCAGTGGGACCACATAATGGAGTGACACGCTCGATGCTTTCCATGCACCCTTAGGGTCCCACGACCCAGCGAGCATGAACTGGTAACCACCGAACATCAGGATGGCATAGACCAAGATCGCGCTCAATAATGCAGGGCGCGCTGAACACCACCTTTTCAATGATCCAGTCCGGAGCGCACCGCTCGTGAAGACGAGCGCGATGCCAAGTACGGTCAGATGGGTCAGGTAGGTGAAGAACTTCAATGCTGCTCCGACAACCCCGAGCCCCACTTCAGGTGCTTTGATCTGGAAGAGGACGAACGTCAAACTCAAAGCCCCCCAACAGAAGCAAGCACCCGTTCCGAAGAGGATGGTCCGCCAAGGGCCGGACACAGCGATCCCCCTTTTCATGCATGCGTTGTTCCACCAAGTATCCACGACTCCCGTAGTGATCAAGAAGCAGATCCTCCTTCAGGATGGGCGGTGAGCTCTGGTATCACTGCCATCGGTGACCGACGCTCTACGGGATCGATCTCCCGGCCGATCATCATTCATCCGCGGCAGCCACATCCCGGCCTCGCTCGCGAACACGTTCCATTGTCCTACTTACCTCGCGCAGGATCATATCAATGGACAGGTGACCTGCGCGTTCCAACAGATAGGGAGCGATCGTTCGGGCAGCGAAGGCGAACATCCGTTTCCATAGGCCACCCCGACGGAAGATCGCCGATCCCAAGGCTGAGGTGAATGTTCCTCCCCCAAGCAGGCCGGCCAGCGTATGGGTCGGCTTCCAAGAGAGTAGGACGTCCGTTGCGGCATTGCGCAACCAGTGACCACGCACCTCGCGGTCCTTCAGTGCTTCCACGTGGCGTTCGATGCGTGCGCCATGGTAATGCCGAAGCGCATCCAAGCGGGCTTTCTCCGATGCGATGGCCGCAAGATCCGTGAAGTGCGCGGCGCTACCCATGATAGAGCGCATTGAAGAGCCGGAGGGTGGTGCGGTCGCGGTACCGGCGACGCCAAAGCGGAATGAAGATCAGCCCGAGCAGCAGGTACGTACCGCTGATCACCAGGAAGCCAAGGGCAGGATCACCCATGCTACGACCGATCCAAATGGCCCCTGCAATGCTGAGGAAGGCAAGTGCGCACGCAAGGAGAGAGCACAGGATCGAACCGCCCAAGAAGCCGGTGCTGAGTTCCGCTGCGCGTTCACTTGCGACCAGGATGTGATAATCCCGTTGTGCTTCAAGCCAGGTCTTGACCTCGCCTGTAAGGGAATCCGCGTAAGCACCGATGTCTTTCAGCTCGAAGGGATCGGTGAGGACCTCATGGGTCGTATGGGCGCGTTCGGTCATGGTCGGTTCGGATCCGTTCACTCCTGGGGCCGGTGACCAGGGTGAGCTGTGGTGGAAGCCTTCTCACGCAGTCGCTCCCATAGATCCTGACCTTCTTTGAACAGAAAACGGATCAGATCGTCCACCTCCTCGCGGGTCATCGTGGCAGCATCCGCAGCCTTCCCTTTCGCCTCACCCCATTTCTCTCGACCTTCCTCGATGAGGTCATCCAATGCATCCTTTGCTTCACGCCCTTTCCGCCCGATCTGTTCGCGGGTTTCCTTGCCGCTTTGCGGTGCGAGAAGAAGTCCCAGCGCGGCTCCTGCGGCTATGCCGGCCACGAATGCGATCACTCCGTTGGTTCTGTCGGACATGGTGGTGTTGGATCGAGTTAGGGCGACGGTCCTGTTGGTGTTCCCAGGATGTATCAGTACGCGAATATGTTGGGACCGGATCGTCCGCGCAGTGACTTTCGTCAGGAGGATGGAGGAGAAGCCGGAACCACTGCGGCGGGGTCGCTCACACCAAGCAGCAGGTGGAGGGGACGCATCCGGGGGATATCGGATGCAATGATGTTGAGTATTGCAACGCAGGGCAGCAAAAGCACCATGCCCGATACGCCCCATATCAGCGCTCCGACAAGGACGATGACGATGGAAGCAAGCGTGTTCAAGTTCAGCCGCCGACCCACGATCCGTGGGAAGATCAGGTTCGCTTCGAGGTATTGCACCGCGGTATAAACGGCGATCACTCCCATAGGGTACCAGATGCTCCCGGTCTCGACCCATGCCATCGACATGGGAAGCAACGCGCTGATGACGATGCCTACGTAAGGGATGATGGTCATCAAGGCGGAGAGCATCCCGAAGAGGATCGCATGGTCGACCCCAAGCACCATGAGGCCGATGCTGTTCAACACGCCGACGATGGCATAGACCTGTATCATGCCGGCGATGAACCGGGCGAAGCTGTGGATGCTTCGGTGCAACACATCGAACAGCACGGGTTTCAACGGGGTTCCAGCGAGTTCCAGAAGTACCTGCACATAACGTCGCCGATCGTACAACAGGAGCGCCGTGATGACCGGAATGATGAACATATTGAACACCACCCCGAACAGGCCTTCGATGATCCGCACGAGGATGCCTGCGAATCCTTGGGGAAGCCCATCAACGAACCCCTGCCAACGCTCCGTGGCCATAGGCATGTCCCGCGCATTCCGTTGGAACCAGTCTGAGACCTGGGCCAGTATCCCGAGGCTCCGTTCCCGCACCTCAGGCAGTTCAGCCCGGAAGGCGTTCATCTGCCAGACGAGCAGCCCCATGATCGCACTGAAGATGAGGAACACGATGAAGAGGCCGGAAGCGATCGCCAGTGCGCGCGGCATGTGTGCACGTTCCAGCCGGGCGACCGTCGGATACATCACCATTGCCAGTACCAGACCATAGAGCAGCGGTACCAGCACCGGCTTGCCAACGTAGATCAGCGCGATGATCACAGCGACAGCGATCGACCGGTCTTTCATGGGTTACCGGAACGTCCTGCTGTACCCACCTCGAAAAGCGGATGCGGATCGTTCGTGGGGGCAAGGCTACTGCGGGCTTTTCTGCAGGTGGATGACAAGTGTCAGTTCCGTGGTTCTTGCCTGTTCCGTTCGGGGCTGCGGGGATGATCATCCGGAATGTTCCTGACATCCGTCAAGTCACGCAGGCTCGATGCCGGATAGCATTGCGTTGAACAAACAGGTCATGCCACATATCGTGATCGCCACCGACTTCAGCGACAATTCGCTGCATGCCGCTGAGTATGCCGTTGCACTTCTGGGGCCGACCAGCAACAGGTATACGCTCCTGCATGCTTGCACGCTCGCACATTCGACAATGCCCATAGCGACGCCGGAACTGCTGAGCGCAGCCCGGGAACAGCTAGGCGAGTTCACCGGTCGTTTCAGAATGAGAACAGGTGCGGATGACGTCCGCGAGGAAGTGCATTTCGGTAACCTTCCGGCCGTGGTCAACGATCTTTCCAAGGAGGAAGGTGCCCAACTGGTCGTTGTAGGTAACAGGGGCCGCACTGGAACGGTCCCCTTCGGAAGCAACGCGGTCCACCTGATCCAGGAGAGCTGCATCCCTGTCCTGGCCGTTCCCGGAACAGCTCCGATCAAGCCGGTGGAACGCATCCTGCTCGCCGACGACTACGGTGACATTCTGCCGCGTCATCTCGAGGTATTGCGATCGATAGCCACACTCAACCGGTCCGAGGTATTGGTGGTCCATGAAGGAATTCCGATCATCGGCAGTGCGCCGACATGGCGTAAGGGCACTTACGGGTTTTCACTACGCGATATCAAGCACAGCTTCCATGATGTGCTCGGTAAGGACGTGGTCGAAGGATTGGACCGTCTGGCACACACCCAGCATGCGGATATGGTCGCCGTGGTCCACCGCCACATCGGCGCGATCGGCCGGCTTTTCCATCCCAGCACAGCCAAGGAACTCGCCCGCCATGCTGACCTGCCCCTGCTGGTGTTGCAGGATACCGATTGACACTTGCATTTGCTCATGACCGATCAACCGGCTACCATGCAAGAGGATCTCCGCCTGTCGGAAGAGCGCACGGAACTGTCGTTGGAGCGTACACGCGAGGCGGCGGAACGCACCCTTATGGCTTGGATCCGCACGTCGCTGGCGATGATCGGCTTCGGCTTCGGCACGTTCAAATTATCAGACCTGCTGTTGCGTGACACACACCAGGAGCATAGGGATACCACCGTCGTGCAGTGGTTCACCTTGGGGCTCGTGGTTTGGGGAACGTTGTTGTTGATCGGGGCCATCGTGGAATACAGCAGTACGATGAAACGTCTCAAGCGTCCATCGGAGACCGGATCTGCCTTTCCATTGGTCTTGATCGGTGCTGCTGGGATCGCTTGCTTCGGCATGGCCGCGATCGTCCATCTGTTCCTCACGCTGCCCTGAGACTGGCTGATGAACGTCAGTACACAGGGATCCTTCGCGCGCTAATCTTGATCCGCCAATACGTCCAACCCATCACCAGGATCACATGACCAGTACAACGAAGCACCCGCGGTCAAGCAAGGCTCAGGGCATCGGCCGTAGCGCCATCACGGGCCGGTTCATGAGCGTGTCCGCTGCGAAATCGCACAAGAAGACCGCGATCGTTGAAGGCTCCGGACGGAAGAAGCGAAAATAAGCCGAACGGCCGAGCCTCTGCCCGCACCGTTGGCAATGATGCCCTCCCCATCTCATCCCATCTCCCAGGATCCATGCACCGATCTCTTCTTTTCCTGATCCTCATCGCTTCTGCGTTCAACCTATCAGCACAGGAGGAACCGGGCAGCCCATCGATCAATGCGATGGTCACGGTGCGGGTTGATGGCCTGGACGATGTGCTCTGGCAGAAAGTGAGTGCCCGCGTGGGGAAGGAAGGGAACATGAACATCGAGTATTCCTGCGTGCCAACCGGTATCATCGTCCTGCGCATGCGGAACGTGAATGCCACGGAGCGATCCGACGTGATGACCATCGTGAAGCGATTGCTGCATGAGGCGGGTGTGAAGCACCAGATCGATTTCCTGGACGTTCATGTGGAGACCGGTGAGGGCAACCGCTGTTGAACCGATCTCATCCGTGCCGCGGATAGGCGGGGGCCTTTGTCGTTGCGGTGCTGATCGTGTGTTGCATATCGGGCCTTGCGGCGGCTGAGCGCGGGGCGCAGTGGTGATGTGCAGTGCGAAGCGGTCCAATGCCGGGGGCGGCTGCACCGGCTGCGTGCGTTTGATGAATGAAGAAGAAATGGTCGTCGCCCCGGGTTGATGGATGACGACGGAAGTGGCGATCGCGACTTTGGTCGCTTGGATAATGAGTGATGATCCTCACGCATCGTATGCGGCAAGCGCTACAGGGAGTGCTTGGGTAACGGTATTTCCCGCCGCTGGAAGCCCGACGAGGATCGCACTGATCACTTCCGCGCGTGAAGCGCCCGCCTCCTTGGCCAACCGCACATGGAAGGGTATGCCGCTTTCCAGCCGCAGAACGGCGAGCACGGCCAGGTAGGCCAGGTGCCCCGTCTTCTTTTCCAAGGCGCTCGCTGCATCCAAGCCTTGCACGGCGGTCATCCATGCCTTCGAATGTTCAGGGGCTTCGTTCAGGAACGCTTCGAACGCGGTGCTAACGCCAAGCAGTTGGTTGTTCATCGTTAAGTTGTTGACCTTGGCGTGCGTGGGAATGGTCTTTGGCATGGACATCAGGCCCCGGTAAGTCCTTGTGTATTGTCGGCGGGATGCCCCAATTGCCACAACCTCCGCACGTGTGAGCGTAGTGCTTGCCACATGGTGGGCTTCACGTTATAGGGGAGTCCGAATTCCTGCGCGGTGCGTTGCACGATGGGTGCGATGCTGGCATAGTGCAGGTGGGAGATGTAGGGGAACAGGTGGTGTTCGATCTGGTAGTTGAGCCCCCCGGTGAACCAGGTGATCACCCGGTTCTTGGGCGCGAAATCCGAAGTGGTGAGCAGCTCGTGCACTGTCCAGTCACTGGCGATCACACCCGCCGTGTCCGGTGTGGGTTGCACGGCACCCTCCACCACATGGGCCAATTGGAAGACACTGCCTAGGATGAGCCCTGCAGTGAAATGCATGACCAGGAACCCCAACACTACCTGCCACCATGTGAACGGGGTTACCCAGATGGGGAGCGCGATGAACACGAACACGTGCGTGAGCTTCACACCGATCATCGTTGCGTACCCCACCGGCACGTTGCGCACCTTCTGGCCGGGCACGCCTGATCGGGCCACCTTGGCCAGCATGAAAAAGTCGTTCACCAGTTTGGTGATGGTGAGCAGGCCATAGAAGAAGAACGCATAGACATGCTGGAACCGGTGCACGCGTTTCAGTGGTGCATGTTCGGAGAAGCGAAGGATGCCGCGCGACTCGATGTCCTGGTCGAACATGTCGACGTTCGTGTGGGTATGATGGAGCACATTGTGCTGGATCTTCCATGCGAACACATCGCTGCCCAGCAGGTACATGCTCCCCCCGAGGAGCTTGTTCAGCCAGGGGTGCTTCGAACTGGCGCCATGCAGTGCGTCGTGCATCACCGTCATGCCCACACCGGCCATGCCCGCACCGGTGGCGATCACCATGAGCAGTGCCACCCACACGTTCATTTCCACCGACAGCACCAAGATCCATGGCACCATGAACAACGCCAGCATGCTCACCACCTTCGGCACAAGTCGTGCATCTCCCTTCACAGGAATATGGCTGTCCTTGAAATAAGCATTGACGCGTTCGCGAAGGATGGCGCCGAACTTGGAGGATCCCTCCGATCCGACATATCGAGGCGTGATCATGCGAGCGATTTGGACAAAACTGGCGTGCTCACTTCGTTGGAAAAATGACACCGATCAGTCAGTGCTTTCATTCCCGGGAATGAGCCGGCCGAACCAAGGCGCTGAACCATATCCCGAGGAAGTGGTGCGATGCCGGGGATCTGACAAGGATCATTCCCCACTTTGAGCAAGGTCAGTGTTCGCCCTGCCCGGCTATTGTTCGTTTGTATCGTCGTACAACTTCAAAATCTACGCACAATGACAACCCTGACCAAACGCTCCACCTTGC
Source organism: Flavobacteriales bacterium (assembly GCA_049289815.1). GTDB lineage: Bacteria > Bacteroidota > Bacteroidia > Flavobacteriales_F > PHOS-HE28 > PHOS-HE28. The sequence continues at coordinate 480 of JBATMK010000268.1, read as the reverse complement.
TCCCATCGTTGATGGATGACAACACCTTCGGCTTTCCGAGCAACTTCTTCGATGCCGACTGGGGTTTCCCATCGCGGGCGTTCAACACCCCGTTCTTCCGCACTGCGAACCTGCCGGCGGTGAACATCAAGGACAACACCAAGAGCTTTGACCTGGAGCTGGCGGTTCCGGGCTACAAAAAGGATGAACTGAAGGTGAACGTGGAGGGCGGTGTCCTCACCATCTCCTCGGAGAAGCACAAGGAGAGCGAGGAGGAAAAGAACGGCTACACCCGACGCGAGTTCAGCTATCGCTCGTTCGAGCGCTCCTTCGCCCTGCCGGAGAATGCCGACGGCGACAACGTGAAAGCCAACTTCATGGATGGCGTGTTGAAGCTGTCCATCCCGAAAACGAAAGCCTTGCCTGAGAAGAAGGGCAAGGAAGTCCGTATCGCCTGAAGATCGAACACGGTCCAAGACGACAACGGCAAGCGGCGGAGCG
>JBATMK010000267.1:0-4611 GCA_049289815.1 Flavobacteriales bacterium | reverse complement strand
GAACCGGGCGATCGCACGGAGCATGACGCAGGGGAGCTTGAGGGAATGCATGGTAGCTAACTTTGGATAGTGCGAAACTAACCCGGTCACACCGCCCTTCCAAACAGAATAGTTCTTTACCGGAAGGCAACCCTTGGGGCCGGATCACGACAGGGAATGCCCCCTTGGGGAATTCCGGCCCAGCTTTCCTCTTCGGTAACTTAACCAGCCCTCACGAAGCGCCCTATGGCCTTGTTGGTTATCCCCTTCAGGCCACAAGTGACCGGGAGCGAATGCACATCTTGTGTGGGCGATATGATCCGGAAACACGATGCTGTGTACCGCGCGACCGGTCACTCCTTGGGCTGAACGGAGCATTGATGATCGTGATTTTCGGGCCGACCCACGTCATTGGGTCACAATGCGGGGACCTGAGCACCTCTCCGATAACGCCTTGAACGTCCACGGTGCTTGATCGCCATCTCCGGGATCGCCAAGAAGAGAATGTTGGCCGACTTGCCAACTACCAGTTGGCCAGAGACCGTTCGCCAGCAGGATGGCGAATGCCGGCGCCATGATCTTTCCGCGGATCGAATGACCCGCAAAAGAGGAGCCCCCGGTGACCGGGGGCTCCTCGGAGTATGGTGTGAGTTCGGTTCAGCCCTTTACGAACCTGCGCTGTTCCGTTCTTCCGTTCAGCAGCACTTGCAACACATAAACACCACTTTGCAACGCGGCAACATCCAGCCGGTCGCTGGTCAGTTCGGTACTCATCACCTGCTTGCCGGCAACGTCGAACACAGCAACTGGCGCGTTCATCGCGTTCGTGTTGGTCCGGATGAACAACTCGTTCGTCGCAGGCACGGGGCCGATGGAGAGCTGCAACACCGTGGGAGGTGGTGCCACGCTCGTGATCGCATCCTCGGTGATGGTAATGGTGCTGTTGATGCCGACGTTGGTTATCGTGTTCACAATACCACTGGGCCAGTACACGGTCACGTCGTCGACCGTTTGATCGCTTCCCAAGCCGAAGTGGGTGAGCAAACTGCTCATGTACTTGAACCCGTCGCCGCTCTTCACGTCGCGGATCTGTGTACCGCCTGCACTCGTGAGCACAACACGCGCACCGATTCCGTTCTTGTTGCTCACCGTGCCGACCGTGTTCACGCGCAACCAATTGTTCACGCCGCCATTGTTCAAGTAGATGTTCCCGAAGCTGGCCAGGTCCAGGTATCCATCGTTGTTCAGATCACCCACGCCACCATTACCGAATCCCGCGACCACCGGGGTGAACGTCATGTCGTGGTTGTTCACCATGATGGTGCTGTTGGCACCGAGCACATCCAACCAGCCATCGTTGTCGAAGTCGTGCGTGGTGTGCTCGATCTGCGTGCCCGTGAACGTATCGAAGCCTGAACCCGTGGTGACGTTCGTGAAAATGCTGCCGTCGTTGCGCATCAACTTGTGCGCGCCTCCGGAGGAATTACCGATCATCACATCCATATCGCCGTCCCTGTCGAAGTCGCCCCAGGCACTGCTCCAGCTCTGCTGGGTCCCAGCAAGGTTCATCGCTGCACCGATCTCCGTGAACGTACCGTTACCATTGTTGCGGTGCAGTTGATCGATCGGGTCGCTCCCGCATTTGGCAATGAACAGATCGATGTCGTGATCGTTGTCGTAGTCGATCCAGATGCTGCCGTAGTTGCCTCCGACCTGGGTATCGCCCAAGCCGCCCTGCATGAAGGTGAAGTTGCCGAAGCCGTCGTTGATGTAATACACGTTCGGGTCCACATCGTGGCACACGAAAACATCCAAATGGCCATCGTTATTGATGTCCACCATGTTGGTGCGCTGGCTGAAGACATACTCCGGTCCGCTGATCTCGGTGAAGGAGGTGCCGTTCGCATCCGCTTCCATGATCGTTACACCACTGCCGGCGCCGTAAACGAAATCGATCTGGCCATTGGCATCCAGGTCACCTGCGGCAATGCTCCACGAGGCCGGGAAATCCGCTGACGGGGTGGGGATGTTCGTGGCCACGAACCCGCCGCCCTGCTGTTGGTAGTTCACCTGGATAGTGCTCGTGGAGGTGGACACGACGTCATCCAATTGGTCGTTGTTCATGTCCACCACGCACATGGCATTGCTGCTCGAGGGCAGCGCCTGGGTGGTGAAGCCCACAGGAGCCTGGAGCACCGGTCCCTCGATCAGTTCGAAGACGAAGCCTGCATCACTGTGCCTATCGTCGAAGGCGAAGTGATAGGTGACGCCCTGTTGCACATTGAAGGTCGCTGTGGAAAGGTTGCCCGAACCACCATCGTCATCACCGCTCAGGCATGCCAAGTTGCCGCAGACCCCGGTATAAACATGGAAGCGTGTGTCGCCACCCATGTTCTGCACCAGGTCGGTGGTGATGGTAAGTCCATGGTCGGCCGCAGGTGTGTAGCTGTACCATTCCGCGCCGGTGGCACCCGTGCCTCCGGTGGCACAAAGAGGAATGGGGATCTGCGTGCCATCGATACCCACCACCAAATGGGTGCCTGCACCGACGGCCAGCGCAGTTGCGCATGTGTTCTGCGCACTGGCAACGAGTGCGCCCACGCAGGCGGGAATAAGGAGTAATATTCGGTTCATGGGTTCGATCCCGATTCGTCGGGGACGTTTTGTGTTCCGGTTTCCTTGCTAGGGCGAAGATGGGCGATCCGTTGGATCGTGTTACTGTTCAGTGAAGAGGCGGACGAACCAATGACCATGAATGTCCGCCCGCAGGGTCCGAATGCCGGCGACCAACTTCGACCGGTCGATCCGGTCGTTGAAAAACACCGTGGTCAACGTGCTCTGGCAACGACGATCGGCAAAGCGGTGGCACAGGTGTTCTGCGCCGTGATCGCACCAGCAGGGGTCAGGAGTATCGAAAAGATGAGGAGGCGTTCCAAGGCGTTCGAGCGATCAGGTCTGTTCGTCGGGTCATTGGGCTTCAGTTGCAAGGTGGGCTCATCGCCGTGATCCAATCATTGAAGAGCTGCACGGCTTCAGTGTGCAGAACGGTGCGACCGAGCAACGGCATACGCACCGTTTCGTTGGTTGAACTTATCCTATAGTACAGCATGCTGTTCTGTGTGGACCCGCGCGCCACGATATGCGTGAGGTCAGGCATCAGTTGGTCCTCCGGCGGGACACAGATGCCCAGGTTCACCGGATCGCTCGTCTCCTCCCACGCGAACCGCATGGGCCGATAGTCGCAGTGTTTGTTGTCGCTGTGGCAATGCGCACAGTTCATATCCACATAGGCGCGTACGCGATCGTTGATGTCCACGGCGGGATCATCCCACTTCGGCAGTGCCGCGATCGATGCCGGAAGGTTGTTCTCCAGATAGCCCGCCGCGATCCACTTGTCCAACTGGTTCATAGGCCCGTCGGCGTAACCGTACGTGCTGTTGAGGTTGCGCGGCTTGGGGCCGATCGGCTCGGGCACGTTGTTGCGCTTGTGGCATACGAAGCACTCAGCGTCGCTCGGCACGCGGTACACAACGTCGTGCGCCTGGCTGTTGTCATCGAGCCATTGCAGGGGCTTGAACGAACCGGACAGGTCGAGCACCGCCTCTGTCTGCGCATCGTTCCACACATAGTTGGCGAATTCCCACGCCCCGTTCCGCTTGAAGAGCAAGCGTGTTTCCAAGATGCGTTTCACGTTGCCGGGTTGCACGTTCTCGTACCAGAAATTCTTGAGCAGCATGGTGCCCTCGTCGAAGTCGAGCGGCTTGTTATCGTCCACGTAATGTGCCTTCGCACCAGGCGGCATCCAAACGAACCGGCTCTTGTGCGCATAGTCGCTGAACAGCGGGGTGATCGGTGCGAACGGCAGAACACCCGCCACCGGGATCAGGTCGGCGATGGTCCCGCTGAAGAAGTTGTACGTGCTCAGACTATCATATGGCATGGCGGCCAGGTTGAACACCACAGGCGATGTGATCGGGGCCGGGGTCAGTACTTCATCCTTGTCATTGGTGCAGGCCATCACGGCGATCAACACCAGGAGGAACGCGAGTATGAGTTTCTTCATGCGATCGTTGGAGCGTTAGCCAAAGTAGTGGATGCCACTGCGGATCGCTGCCAATGCGCAACCCATCCTCGGACCCGTGATCGACTTGTTCCGATGCCTTCCGCTCACCGTCGTACCGGAGGGAAGTCTTCGACGACACGGGATCCTTCCTCAAGTACATCACGCTCGCCGAAGAAGCCATCGCTGGAAGACATGCCAGGATGAAAGAGCCGTGATCGCGTGATCACAACACAACGATCCGCATCGATCACAATACGATCATCATCATCGTTATCGATCACACTTCGCGAAGTCGGATCGATCGCGTCATCGATATCAACAGGGTAACGTTGGAACATTTGTGACGACATCCACGTTCAAGTGTCCGACATCGATACGTTTGTCTCAAACCCTTTACACAATGGCTAAGAAAGCAGCGAAGAAGGCCGCCCCTAAGAAGGCCGCCAAGAAAGCAGCCCCCAAGAAGAAGGCGGCCGCTAAGAAGAAGAAGTAAGGTTCACACCTTACAGCGAAGGGGTCCGACGAGTCGGGCCCCTTTCGCGTTACATACCTCGCGCAAGCCCCGGTGT
>JBATMK010000266.1:0-3025 GCA_049289815.1 Flavobacteriales bacterium | reverse complement strand
CTTCGGCGATGGCGCTCTTGCCAACGCCCGGTTCGCCGATCAACACGGGGTTGTTCTTTTTCCTGCGGCTGAGGATCTGGCTCACGCGCTCGATCTCTTTCTCCCTACCCACGATCGGATCCAGCTTATCGTCCTCTGCCAGTTTGGTCAGATCCCGTCCGAAATTGTCCAGCACCGGGGTCTTGCTCTTGCTATCACCCTGTTTGCGCTGGGTACCGCTACCACCGCCGCCGCCCTGAAAGCTGCCGCTATCATCATCGTCGTCATCGGTGGCACCGCTTTGTGCCTTGGGACGATCGGGCTTGGTGCTGTCCGCCTTGATGGTCTCCACTTCCTGTTTCACGCTTTCGTAGTCCACCTGCAGTTTGTTGAGGGCACGTGTGGCCAGATTGTCATCGTCCTTGAGGATGCTCAGGAGCAAATGCTCCGTCTCGATCTGCTGGCTCTTGAACACCTTGGCTTCGAGGAAGGTGATCTTCAGCATCTTCTCGGCCTGCTTCACCAGCGTGATCTTGTCCTTGTCCGGGGGGCGGATCGCGCTGGCCGGTTCCATACCGCCCTCCACGATCTTCCGCAACTGCTCGATATCCACATCCAACCGCTTCAGGATCTTCACCGCGTTGCAGTCCGTTTCGCGGATCAGCCCCAGCAGGATGTGCTCGATACCGATGAAGTTGTGGCCCAGGCGAAGGGCTTCCTCACGGCTGAAGGAGATCACTTCCTTGACCTTGGGCGAGAATTTGGCATCCATGCGTTCGCTCATTTTATGCCCGGACAAGTAGCAACTGGTACTTCGGCACCGGCCCAAGTTAGGCGGCTTTCCGGCGGGGGCAAGCTATCCAAGGGCTTCGGCGGCGGTCTTTTGGCGTGCGGTGCTTTTATCCACACCAACGTGTGCGGTTGTGGAAAAATCCGGTTCCTGCATCATACCTGTCCAGCTACTTTCGGGCGCCTTTTCGCACCCCCCTCTACAATCACCGTGCGAGGCTGAAGAACACTGGAAAAATGGCAGACGGAGAGAAGATCATCCCGATCAACATAGAGAACGAAATGCGCACGGCCTACATCGATTACTCGATGTCGGTTATCGTGAGCCGGGCCCTGCCCGATGTGCGCGATGGATTGAAGCCGGTGCACCGCCGCGTGCTCTTCGGTATGCAGGAACTGGGCGTCAGCAGTACGCGGCCGTACAAGAAGAGCGCCCGTATCGTGGGCGAAGTGCTCGGCAAGTTCCACCCGCACGGCGATAGCAGCGTTTATGACGCCATGGTCCGTATGGCGCAGGACTGGAGCCTCCGTTATCCACTGGTCGACGGCCAAGGCAACTTCGGCAGTCTGGATGGCGATCCGCCAGCGGCGATGCGCTACACGGAGGTCCGTTTGCGCAAGATCGCTGAGGAGGTCATGGCCGACTTGGAGAAGGAAACGGTCGATATGCGCCCCAACTTCGACGATACGCTCGAAGAACCGAGCGTTATGCCCACGCGCATCCCGAACCTGCTGGTGAACGGCGCTGCCGGTATCGCCGTGGGTATGGCCACCAATATGCCGCCCCACAATCTCTCCGAAGTGTGCGATGCCACCATCGCGTACATCGACAACCGTGATATCGACACGGCGGGCCTGATGGAACACATCAAGGGTCCTGATTTCCCGACAGGGGGCGTGATCCACGGGATCGCCGGCGTACGTGAAGCCTATGAGACCGGTCGTGGCCGTATCGTGCTGCGCTCCAAGACGCATGTGGAGGAAGATCCGAAGACCGGTCGTGAGACCATCGTGGTCACGGAGGTTCCCTTCCAGGTGAACAAAGCGCTCCAGTTGGACAAGGCGGTGAGCGAACTGGTGAACGACAAGAAGATCGAAGGCATCAGCGCCCTTGACGACTACAGCGATCGCCAAGGCATCCGCATGGTGTACGAAGTGAAGCGCGAGGCGATGGCCAGCGTGGTGCTGAACCAATTGTTCAAGCACAGCGCCAACCAGATCAGCTTCAGCGTGAACAGCATCGCCTTGGTGAAAGGCAGGCCCATGCTCCTTACGCTCAAGGACATGATCCACCACTTCGTTGACCACCGCCACGATGTGGTGGTGCGCCGCACGAAGTTCGACCTGCGGAAAGCAGAAGAACGCGCGCACATCCTGGAAGGGTTGCTCATCGCGCTGGACCACTTGGACGCCGTGATCAAGCTTATCCGCGCCAGCCAAACACCGGATGAGGCCAAAGACGGCCTGATGAAGGAGTTCGGCTTGAGCGAGATCCAATCGCGCGCCATCCTCGACATGCGCCTCCAACGCCTTACCGGTCTGGAGCGTGACAAGATCAAGGACGAATACCAAGCCTTGATGGAATTGATCGAGCACCTGAAGGCCGTGCTCGCCGACGAAGGTTTACGGATGGCCATCATCAAGGAAGAACTCAAGGAGATCAAGGAGAAATACGGCGACAAGCGTCGTACGCAGATCATTGCAGCCGGTGGTGATATGAGCATGGAGGATCTGATCGCCGATGATGCGGTGGTGGTCACCATCAGCCACTTGGGTTATATCAAGCGCACCGCCCTCGCCGAATTCCGCACGCAAGGCAGGGGAGGGGTCGGCAGCCGGGGATCCACGACCCGCGATGAGGATTTCCTTGAGCACCTGTTCGTGGCCACCAACCACAACTACCTGCTCATTTTCACCCAGAAGGGACAGGTGTATTGGATGCGCGTCTTCGACATCCCCGAAGGCACCCGACAGAGCAAGGGCAGGGCGATCATCAACCTCGTACAGTTGGCGGCCGATGACAAGGTTGTTGCCTACCTCAACGTGAAAGACCTGAAGAGCGAGGAATACCTGAACAACCACTTCGTTGTGCTCTGCACGAAGAAGGGCATCATCAAGAAGACCACGCTGGAAGCTTATAGCCGCCCGCGCGCCAACGGCATTATCGCAGTGGGCATCCGCGAAGGCGATGAACTGCTTGAAGCACGGTTGACCAACGGCAATTGCCACATCATCATGGCCAGCCGCGATGGCAAGG
>JBATMK010000265.1:0-5582 GCA_049289815.1 Flavobacteriales bacterium | reverse complement strand
GGAAGATGAGCAGGTGACCCGCGGCGCTCTTTGCACCGGCGGCGCGCAGGAATGAGCGGAAAGCGAATGCGATAGTGATGATGATGAGCAGCACCATCGCGCGCTCGACCTGGCTGGGCCCGAGAACGATCCCGAAGAGCCACATGAAGACCATGCTCGTCCAATATGGGGCAGGTGCATTGTTCAGTTCGAAGAACGCGGTTGAATGAGCGTCCCCGCCCAGCAGATCACCGAGCAGGCGGGCGTTGTAGCTGTGTACAGGGCCATCTACCGTCGGGAAGAACCTGCCTTCCGCGACCACAGCGCAGAACAAGAGGAGCACGCAGAAGAAGAGGCCATCCGCCAGCCATGTTCGCGTGAACCAACGCTGACCGCGCCCAGGGATCATGGGGTCGGGGATATTGCCCTGTCGCGTCCCGTGATCACGACGCACAGCCCGATCAACAGCATGTTGGCCACGCCCAGCACGCCCCAAGCGCTAACCCTGTCCGACAAGTCGCCCCCGAGAAGATCACTGCTGTTGGCTCCGTGCAAGATGCAGATGGCCACGAAGGCCATCAGGACCGGAACATCGCGACGATGGAAAAGATGATGTAGCACGAATGCGGACAGCGGGAGCGCAAAGAGGAAGTGCTGCGTATCGGTGATGACAAGGTTCGGGACCAAAGCGAGGGTGCAGAAGAAGAGGAGATAGGTCGCGCCCCTTTGCGGGCTTGGCTTACGTAGGCGGTAAGCAACCGTTGCGATGACCACCAGGGCCGCGGCGATGATGCCGAGCTGCAACGGGGTTGTGTCCGCGATGCCCGTTGCACGATGAACGAGCGAAGCGATCGTATTGCTGCTGCCGAGATATCCGCTGTGCTGCGCCATTGCTTGGAGCCACTCCCGGTGCAAAACCAGTGCGTCCGAAACACCGAAAAGGAGGGGTAGCGCCAGCATCAATATCCCGGCTCCCTTACCTGCCGCGATCAGCTTCCATTGGCCGCGCAGGAGGAACGGAATGAAGAGGATGCCCAGGTAGGGCTTCACCATGAACAGCAATGCGAGCAACGCACCAGCAACGAGCGGTCGTTCCGATGACATGCGGTAGGCCAGCACAGCCAGCAACAGGAGCAGCACGTTGACATTGCCGAGGTGAAGTTCCCGGACCATGTGGTTGCCGACACAGAGCAGTGAAAGTGAAAGGAGAAGGTTCGCGCGAGGAGCAACCTGCTTGAACACGTGCCGTTCGAGCAGTCGGTGCAGCATGATGATCGAGGCAACGGTGGCCAAGGCGATCGACCAATACCAGATCACACTCGCTGTTCCGAAGGACAGCAGCGCGAGCGGTGATAGCAGTATCGCCGCGAAGGGCGAGTATTTGTAGAAGCCGGTGTTCTCCCCGAACGGCAGGCCATAGACCGGTTGTCCGTGCAGCAGTGCATCGGATGCGCTCCAGAACACCCTGAAGTCGTTCAGCCAGAATCGGCGGTTCACATGCTCCAGCACGAACATGGCCGTGAAGAAGAACGCCGCGAAGAACAGGAAGGAGCGGTAGGGCTTGATCATTGGCGCGCGGTGAAGATCGCAACCCCTGATATGCCAACGATATGGCCGAGTAGCGGCAGGAAAGGGGGCGTCGGTGCCCGCGCTCGAACGATGGCCGTGCTGATCAGGAAGCTGCGAGCAGATCGCTGCGCACCCCTTCGTCATCGTCGCTCCCGGGTCCTACTCCCTCGCTCAACAAGCGCTTCACCGAGCCGATCACTTCACCTTCGGAGAAGTTGCTCATGCTGCGCGCGCGCAATGTGCGCTGCAGGTAGTTGACGACCGGTGAGGAGCACAACAGCGTGGCGAGGTTCTTCGGGTCAAGTGCGATCGTCCTGTTCCACAACAGTTCAAGACCCTTCCGTACCACCACGTCCTTCTGCAGGAATTGAAGCGCCTGTGCCGCGGCACCCACCTGCATCGGGTCGGACAGGTCAACGTTGAACACTTCGCGCGAGCTGCCCGATCCCTCGTACTTCACCCGATGCAGGCCTACGTGCGCATTCTGGATAAACATCAGCCAATCGACCCCTTCGTGGACGGCGAACCGCAGGACGCGTGCAAAGTGTTCCTCGAGGACCGGGCTACCAGGGCGGCGCAGCCCAACGAGCACGAATCGGTCGCCGTTCACTTGCAGCACCAGGTCCGCCGGACCCTTCAACCTGGCATCCGTGCGGATGTCCGATGCAGGGACAAAGCCCAGTACATCGCTGAGGAAGGCTACCGCGCGATGGCGTTCGGTGCGCTCATCGAGCACAGTAGGAGATACCAGCAGCCAGGTTTCCCGATAGGCGCGTATTGCTGTTTCGAGCTTGGCGCATTTTCCGCGTGAGAGCATGTGGATCGGAGCATAGCCCGTTGCACTTTCACAGTTGCGCAAGTGCGTAAGGGATAATGATAATGTAAGGCCGCAAGGCTACCGGGCGCATGCCAGCCCAGCGTTCCGGGAGCGTTACGCCTTGACCACCGGAGCGTGAACAACTTGTTCCCGGAACATCGCTTCGTTGCGAACAGCGCGCCGGTGCGGCCGTCCGTATAGGGGTAGTGATGGTTCCGGCACCGGGTCAATTCCAACGCACGGTCATCTCCGGTGCGCTACCCCGGGGTCAGCGGCCCATGTCCTTTGGTTCACGCTGGGATCGTGCGCATGTGATCGGATCCGGAACTGGGGCCACGGGTCGCGTTCGAGGGACTTCAGGGGAACGCGGGGCCATCGCATGCCGGGGTACCGATGCCAGCAGCATGTGCACCGCGGACCTCACGATCGGTTGATGTTCTTAATGATCCCGCCCGATCGCGGTAACCGAATCATGTCAGTTCCAATACACCTGTGGAAGTCGACCAGGGAAGTTTTGCGGCGTCGGAAAAAGAACCGGCGAACCCAACAACCCAACTCGAAACCAAACCCGAACGCTACGATGAAAACCATGAAGAAAGCGGCCGTTGCAGCTCTTGCTGTTATCGCCGCCATGCCTGCAATGGCCCAGTACGGCGAAGCCTGCGGTTGTCCGCCGGTGGCAAGCCGAGGAACTCCTATCCTTCTTTCCTCCCTGGCAACAGGGGGCAACCTCACCAATAACACCACGATCCTGGACTGCCAGCACAACTATACCCTTGATCTGCTGCTGTATGTGAACGATGGACAGGACCTGTACATCCAAGCGGGCACCGTGATCAAGGCAAACTCAGGTACTGCCCTGAACGCAAAGAGCATCGTGGTGTCACGCGGTGGCCAGATCTGGGCCGAGGGCACCGAGAGCTGCCCCATCGTTTTCACTGCTGCTACCGACAACCTCAACACCAACCTGCCAATGGGCGCTACGGGCCAAGGCTTGTGGGGTAGCCTGCTCATCTTGGGCAAAGCCACCAACAACCTTTTGGCCGCCAACGGCGGCCTTGCCGTTGCTGATGGTGTGGGTACGATCGAGGGCCTTGCGGCAGGGGATGTCCGCAACCAATACGGCAAATTCCCGAACGTGGGCGGATCGTTCAATGACGATGACAACAGCGGTGTGCTCCGTTACGTGAGCCTGCGCCATGGTGGTACCGTCATCGGCGGTGCCAACGAGATCAATGGTCTCACGCTTGGCAGCGTTGGTCGTGGTACCACGATCGATCACGTTGAGGTGATCGCCAACCAGGACGACGGCTTCGAGATGTTCGGGGGCACGGCTAACCTGAAGTACTGCACCGCCATGTTCTGCAACGATGACTACATCGATTACGACCAAGGTTACAGCGGCAAGATCCAGTTCTTCTTCGGAGTGATGTTGCCCAGCCCTGGTGCACAAGGCGACAAGGCCATGGAGAACGATGGTGATGACAGCAGCAGCGGCAACTCGCCGTTGAGCGACCCGACCATCTACAACGCCACCATCATCTGCCGTAACGCCACCCGCGCCATCGAGAACAAGGAGAAGACCCGCGGCTTCATCGCCAACAGCGTCTTCGCGAATGCCACGGTGGGTTGCAACATGAGCAATGCCCGCGCCGGTGCGGATGCCTACAACGAGTGGTTGGCCAACAACCTGGAGGTGCGCAACAATACCTATGTCGGTGTTGGTAGCCTGCTCCAAGTGAATGCAGCCGCCCCCACCGCACCGGACCTGGCCACTTTCACGGGCCAAGGCAACATCCTTGACGGTACGCTGATCGATTACAGCTTCACGAGCGACGCCGCGGGTGCCGTGTTCACTGGAGCCTACAATCCCGTTCCTGCTGCCGGTGCAGCCACAACCACCATCACGCCTCCCACGGACGGCTTCTTCACCTACGCGAACTACCGCGGCGCGTTCGCTCCTGGCCAACCCGCCTGGACCGAAGGTTGGACCCTCGCCTCACAGCTGGGCATCGACAACTCGTTGATCCCATGCCCTGCCGATATCACGGGCAACGGTTTCATCGACATCAACGATTTCCTCGACCTGAACAGCGTGTTCAACACCAGCTGCGATCACTAACCCAATTGGCCGGCTGCAGTGGTCAACACCATTCACCTGTCGCAAAACGAACAACATGAAAAACCCGATAACAAAGTTCCTGCTCGGCTGTAGCCTGGCGTTCGGCGCTCTCAGCGTTAACGCCCAAGGCCTCGAGCAGATCATCGTGGAGCCCTACTATGAGGCTTCGGCTGCTGATGCTGCTGCCAGCGCCAGCGGTTCCACCAACGGGACCAACGATCTGATAGCGGGATCGCGCACCTACCGCATCTATGCCGACCTGGAAGCCGGGTACAAATTGGAGACGGTCTTCGGCAATGGCCCGCACCCGCTGGACATCACCACCACCACGTTCTTCTACAATCAAACGGATCGTGGTACGGGGTTCGGCCATACCAACGGTACCATTCGTTTGGATGAGAACACCTGTTCCATTGACAGCTACCTGACTTTCGGGATGGCTGGCAACACGAAGCGCGGCGTGCTGAAGAGTGCTGACGCCGATGCAACAGCAGTGATCTTCCCCAACGACGAAGGTTCACCCGTGATGGAGAACCAAACGGCTTGGATGGGGACGGCCCTCACCGCTGCCGATGGCATGGTGACCGGCACACTCATCACCGCCCAAACGGTGGGCACGGCCAGCACCACGGCTTTCTCCGATAACGCAACCAATACGTACACCACGAACAACGGTGCGTGGACGGTTCTTGGTGGTGCACAAGGTGAAGACCCCAACGGTACCAACCGCATCCTGATCGCACAGGTCACCACCAACGGAACACTTTCCTTCCACCTGAGCATGCGCGTAAGCCTGCTCGCTGGTGGAGGTGTGAAGGACTACGTGTGGAGCAACCCGACCGGCAATGAGTTGACCATCCCATCCTTGACTTTCCCACTGGCCCCCCCTGATTGCCTTGGCGTTCCGGGCGGTACCGCTGTGATCGGCTCGGCCTGCGACGACGGCAACGCCAACACCGGCAACGATGTGTATGATGCCAACTGCGTGTGCGTTGGTCAACTGATCGACTGCCTGGGTGTTCCGGGTGGAACGGCCGTGATCGGCTCGGCCTGCGATGACGGCAACGCCAACACGGGTAACGATGTGTACGGTGC
>JBATMK010000264.1:0-1985 GCA_049289815.1 Flavobacteriales bacterium | reverse complement strand
GGAGGGAAGGGTTTGTCCTTGGGCAAGCGAAAGCACTTGGGCTTTCAGTGCGTTCAGATCGTTCTTCAGGTCGAAGAGGAACTTGTAGATCAACTCCCGTTCGTTCGCTCCTTCCGTGCTTCCGGTTCCCGGGCCGGCAAGTGCAGGCAAGAAGGTGGGACCATCCGCGGGCAGGTAGGTCTTCAGTGTTTCTGCGGTGATGGTCCGGTCTTTCTCGATCACGCTCATCTGCTCAACGATGTTGCGCAATTGTCGCACGTTGCCGGGCCATTTGAAGCCTTCCATCAAGGCCAGCGCATCATCGGTGAGGCTGAGCGGCTGGTTGCGGTACTTCTCGGCCGTGTCCTGGGCGAACTTGCGGAAGAGCAGGTGGATGTCCTTGCGGCGTTCGCGCAGCGGCGGTACGTGGATCGGCACCGTGTTCAAACGGTAGTAAAGGTCTTCGCGGAAGGTGTGCTTGGCGATGGCCTCGAGCATGTTCACATTCGTGGCGGCCACCACGCGCACATTGGTCTTCTGCGCCTTGCTGCTGCCTACGCGGATGAATTCGCCGGTTTCCAGCACGCGCAGTAATCGCACTTGTGTGGTCAAGGGAAGTTCACCGACCTCATCCAAGAAAAGTGTACCGCCATCAGCGGTTTCGAAGTAGCCCTTGCGCGCATCATGCGCCCCGGTGAAGGCGCCTTTCTCGTGGCCGAACAGCTCGCTATCGATGGTGCCTTCGGGGATGGCGCCGCAGTTCACGGCGAAGTAGCTCTGGTGCTTTCGGGCGCTATTGGCGTGGATGATCTTCGGGATCACCTCTTTACCACTTCCGCTCTCACCTGTGATGAGCGCCGAGAGATCGGTGGGACCTACCTGGGCAGCGATCTCCACGGCGCGGTCCAGCAGCGGGCTGGTGCCAATGATGCCGAAGCGTTGTTTGATCGGTTGGATGTTCATTCAAGCAATGGATAGGGGCTCCGCAACGACAGGGTGTGCGATCACATCGATCACTTCCCCTTTCAACGAAGCAGCCGTACCGCTCAAGATCCGGACCTGCACGAAATCGCCTGCCTTTATTTCAGTCGCACCTTTAAAGCGCGGAACGATCACTGTGGTGTATTGATCATCGCGGCCGTACATGAATTCAGCGCTGCGTTTGCTCTCGCCTTCCACCAGAACAACGCGCTCTTCCCCAACGGCATTGCGGCGCAGATCGCCCGCGGTACTGTTCAGTTTGGCGATCACCTCTTGCAAGCGACGGCTCTTCACCTCCTCGGGCACGTCATCGGGATACTTGCGCGCAGCCAGTGTTTTCGGTCGTTCGCTGTACTTGAACATGAAGGCCATGTCGAAGCGCACTTCCTCCATCAGGCTCAAGGTCTGCTGGTGATCCTCCTCGGTCTCGCCGCAGAAACCCGTGATGATATCGGTGCTGATGGCCGCGCCGGGCATGTGCTTCCGGATGCTGGCGATGCGGTCCAAGTACCACTCCCGCGTGTAGCCACGGTTCATGCGTTTCAGCACCTCGCTGCTGCCGCTCTGCACGGGCAGGTGCACGTACTTGCAGATGTTCGCGTAGCGCGCCATCACCTCCAGCACCTTGTCGGTCATGTCCTTGGGATGACTGGTGCTGTAGCGCACGCGAAGAGCAGGAGAGACTTCGGCCACCATGGAAAGGAGGTCGGCGAAATCGACCTCACCCCCCGGCCCCCTCTCCCAAGGAGAGGGGGTGGATGAGGCATTATTGACAACGACTTGCTGAACAGCGTCGGACCCCTCTCCTTGGGAGAGGGGCAGGGGTGAGGTGAATTTGTAGCTGTCGACGTTCTGCCCCAACAGCGTTACCTCTTTGTAGCCCTTTGCCACCAGCTGTCGGCACTCTTCCACAATGGAATGCGGGTCGCGGCTGCGCTCGCGACCCCGGGTGAAGGGCACAACACAGAAGGCACACATGTTGTCGCATCCGCGCATGATCGTAACGAAGGCCGTAACCCCGTTGC
>JBATMK010000263.1:0-24098 GCA_049289815.1 Flavobacteriales bacterium | reverse complement strand
CCCTTGACGTGTCGGGCCTGCAAAGCGGGGTTTACATATTGCTCGTAGAACGCAATGGCCGATCGATGAGCGAGACCATCGTTGTGGACTGATCGCAGTTTGAACGGGATCAGAGCGGCGCGTTCCGAAAGGGGCGCGCCGCTGTTCTTGATGGCCCGGAGGATCTCCGACCGAAGTGCACCTTTGCTTCCCACCGGACCGCCTTCGCGCTGCCCGATGGGTGAAAGGTCCACCGGTGATCCCAATGAACGCAAGCATGAAAAAACCCATCCATCCTCCCGGCGCAGCCAAGCCCATCGCACCATACACCCCAGCGATGGAAGCTGGTGGTTTCGTGTTCATCAGCGGACAGGTCGCCTTCAAGGGCGACAGCGGCGAGCTGGCCATGGGCAGCATCGAGGAAGAGACCACCCAGGTGATGGAGAACATCGGCATCCTGCTGCGCGCCGCCGGCCTGGGCTACGAGCACCTGGTGAAAGTCACCATCTTCCTCAGCGACATGGCGCACTACGGCGCGGTGAACACCGTGTACGGGTCCTACTTCAAGGAAGCCCCACCCGCGCGTGAAGCGGTTGCGGTGAAAGGACTACCGCGCAACGTGAACGTGGAGATCAGCGGGATCGCGGTGAAGCAGTGAAGCGCAGCTTTCAGCTGAGCCTCTTCAATTGGCTGCCGAACGCGGCCGTCATGGCAACAGCCATCAATGGCCCGAACACGCCGAGCATGCTCCACGGCAGAACGACCATGGGCAGGAAAATGCCGCCGATCTGCGCCACGGCATAGATGAGGAAGCCGTTGCGTTTCGCGCGCCAGATGCCGATGGTGCCAACGAGCCGCACCAGCGTGCGCAGGAAGAGCAGGCCACAGAGCAGCGCTCCGCTGTTGTACATGAGTTCCATGATCGTGTCGATCTGCGCGAATTGTTCTTCGGGCATGCTTTGGCGCATGGGCTCCATGGCTTCCTCGGCTTTTGCCGCGAACTCTTCATAGGGCACGCTGCTCACGGCGCTCATGGCCAGCCAGGCCAGCCCATAGACCAGAAGGAACACACCTGTATTGATGAAGCTGAGCACACCCAGGAAGGAAATGATCCCAGGGCGCTGGGTGTTCCCGGTCGCGTCTGGTTGGTATTGTGCCTGCATGGTTGGTTGACTTGTGGGCAAAGTAACTGCGACCCACCATTGCGTGTGGCCCCAGCGTCGATCTTTCGCGCACCTCCTCTTACATGCCAAGCATCGCACACGGTCACCGATCACCGAACAGCAGGCCGATGCTGATCCGCTGCGGGATCGTTCTCGTCCTGTTGATCTGCGATCTGTTCTTGTCCCGTGCTGGTTCCCACCTGATCGCTGGCTGGTGTTTCGCATTGGCGGTGCTGATCACGCTGTTGGTCCTCTTCAAGCTGTTGGATCGGCCGATACGCCGCTTCCTCGGCGTACCCGTGGATGCACGCTTCCTGCCGGCAACGCGCATGATCTACGCGCTCATGTGCTTATACACCGGGATCCAGCACTTGTGGGCCGTGGGCCATGGCATGGAGCCCAGCAACTTCGTGCTGCTCGGCTGGCCTGAGAGCAAGCTCCTGGCCTAGGCGCTCAACAGCATCTACCTCGGCGCCTTGGCATCGCTGCTCTTCGGGCGCTTCATCCGCGGGTCGTGGATCCTCATTTTCGTTCTGGGCGGCATCCTCATTCCGCATTCGCTGGAACTCTTCATCAAGAACCCGCTCAACTTCTTCTCCATCTTCATTCACCCGCACTGTGGCGGGGCGATCGCCGGGCGGAAACACCCGTTGCAGGTTGGCCATTGATGCTCATGGGCATCTGTATCACCTTCATCGATACGGGTGCCGGCCTTTTCAAAGTGCTCGATCCCGTGTGGCAGCATGGCACGGGGTTCTACTATTCGCTCGACATCCCCTTTTTCTGCCCCAAGCATTTGTGGCCGCTGCTCGATAGTTGGCCATTGATGCTTGTCGGCAACTGGGCAACGATCGTCTTCGAGTGCCTGGCGCTGCCTTTTTTCCTTTTCCGGCGCACACGCCCCATTGCCCTGTTATGCGTTCTGGGCCTCGGTCTGTTCCTGAGCTGGCCCATGTGGGGCATCGGCTTGGTGGGTGGGCCCGTGGTACTGGCGTTCGTACCGGCATGGGTGGGCATCTGTCCGTGGGCAGGGCGCTTGTGGTTGAAGTTGCGCCGGAAACAGGCGATCGATGTGGTACCCGGACCCGATCCCCGTCCCTTGGTACCGGGCTATGCCATCCTCCTGACCTTATGGACCTTGCTCGGGATGACGAGTGCCGTCCTCAGCAAGTACGACCGGCTGAAGTACTCCCCACCGCTGTATGGCTACGGCCAATTCCGGATCACGGTACCACCAGCCGTCGTATTGCCGAGCCACGTTGATGATCGCTTGCACGACACCCAGCTGGCGCTGGACAAGCTCCGGCCACACAGGCTTTGGGAATGGGTATGGTTGCTGGAACTGTTCGATTACCATCACCTCTTTGAACGCAGCGCCTACCAGGTACGCGTACAGGATGAGACCGGAACATGGCACACCACTTCGTTCTTCGATGAGGATTGCGCCCTGCTGCCCGAACACGCATTCACCGGTTCCATCCACTTCCTGAAGCCGATCGATGCCATACGCAACCTCCGGCACCGGGGAGATCTCCGGGGCGATCGCTTCGCCTATTACGCGGAGTTCATGGACGACATCGCTCGCTATGTGATCGAGGATCTTCCCGAAGGTGTGGTCGTGAAGGACGTGGTGATCGACGTGAAACCGATCCATATGCCGCTGCACTTCGAGGGGAACAGCAAACCATGGCGCACCGGCAACGCTTATGCACCCTTCAACCGTTATGACCCCGTCACCCGCACGGGCGTGGTCATCGGTGCCGTTGCGCCCTATCCGTTCCACCTGCTCGATGTACCGGCCTTCCGCGATGGGGTGATCGTGCCCATCCCGGACACACCGGTGGACGCGGCGGAATGATCGTGCGGTACTTTTGCACCGTTCTCCCGCTACGTGCCCATCACCGCTCCATCCCTTGGTCAGCTTCCCGCCGCGGCGGCCGTGGGCGAACAACGCTTGCTGCTGTTCGATGGCGTGTGCAACCTCTGCACCGGGGTGGTCCAGTTCATCATCAAGCGCGATAAGTCGGCCCGGTTCCGGTTCGCCTCCCTGCAATCCACCGTTGGTGAGGCCTTCCTCAAGGCCAACTCCATCCCCACGGACACCTATGCATCGTTCGTTTACGTGCGGAAGGGCACGGTTCACATGCGCAGCGGCGCGGCGCTGAACATTGCGCTCGACCTCGGCGGGCTCTGGAGCCTGGCCTACGCGTTCATCATCGTTCCGGCGTTCATACGCGATGCCGTGTATGACTTTGTCGCGCGCAACCGCTACAAATGGTTCGGCAAGGCCGACGTATGCATGTTGCCCACGCCCGAGCTGCGCGCGCGCTTCCTCGATTGAAGTGCTGAAGGGTCCGTTCGATCGCACAAAGCCACGCACGTGAACGGCTACATTCGCAACCGCTTTTCGCAAGCATCCACCCACCCATCATGAGCTACGACGTCATTGTTCTCGGCAGCGGCCCCGGCGGTTATGTGGCGGCCATCCGCGCCAGCCAACTCGGTTTGAAAACCGCCATCGTGGAACGCGAGGCGCTCGGCGGCATCTGCCTCAACTGGGGCTGCATCCCCACCAAGGCATTGTTGAAGAGCGCGCAGGTGTTCGAATACATACAGCACGCCAAGGACTACGGGATCACCGTTGCGGCGGGTTCACCGGACATGAAGGCGATCGTGGCACGCAGCCGTGATGTGGCCAAGGGCATGAGCAACGGCGTCCAGTTCCTGATGAAGAAGAACAAGATCGACGTCATCATGGGCGTGGGCATGCTGCAGCCGGGCAAGAAGATCGAAGTGACCGGTGCTGATGGGAAAAAGCAAGTGGTGGAAGGCAAGCACATCGTCATAGCTACCGGTGCGCGCAGTCGCGCGTTACCCAGCCTCCCGCAGGACGGCAAGAAGATCATCGGTTACCGCGAAGCAATGGTATTGGCGGAGCAACCCAAGAGCATGGTGGTGGTGGGCAGCGGTGCCATCGGCAGCGAGTTCGCCTACTTCTACAACGCAATCGGCACCAAGGTGACGCTGGTGGAATTCCTGCCGAACGTGGTTCCCGTGGAAGATGAGGACGTGAGCAAGCAATTGGAGAAGAGCTTCAAGAAGCAGGGCATCGATGTGATGCTGTCTTCGGAAGTCACCAAGGTGGATACCAGCGGCAAGGGCTGCAAAGTGACCGTGAAGAACGCCAGCGGCGAGAAGGTGATCGAGTGCGACATCGTACTGAGCGCGGTGGGCATCGCTGCCAACATCGAAGGCATCGGCCTGGAAGCCGTGGGCATCGTCACCGACAAGGGCAAGATCAAGACGGACGAGTTCTACAGGACGAACATCCCGGGCTACTACGCCATCGGCGATGCGACCCCAGGCCAGGCGCTTGCGCACGTGGCCAGTGCGGAAGGCATCATTTGCGTGGAAGCCATCGCAGGGCAGAAACCACACGCGCTCGATTACAACAACATACCCGGCTGCACATACTGCTCGCCGGAAGTAGCCAGTGTTGGCATGACGGAGAAGCAGTGCAAGGAAAAGGGACTGGATATCAAGGTGGGCAAGTTCCCCTTCACCGCGAGTGGCAAAGCCAGTGCGGCCGGAAGCAAGGAGGGTTTCGTGAAGTTGATCTTCGATGCCAAGTACGGCGAGTTGTTGGGCGCGCACATGATCGGTGCGAACGTGACCGAGATGATCGCCGAGTGCGTGAGCATCCGCAAGCTGGAAACTACGGGGCACGAGATCATCAAGACCGTTCACCCGCACCCCACGATGAGCGAAGCGATCATGGAAGCGGCAGCCGCGGCTTACGGAGAGGTGATCCACCTGTAAGGGCGATGCATGCAGGAACGTGTCATGGTTCGACGAGCTCACCATGACACCATGATACCATGTGCGGCATAGTCGGTTCATTCCAGTTCAGCGCGTCGCAGCCCATCGCTGAAGAGCGCATGCGGGCGGCGCTGCAATGCATCGCTCACCGCGGGCCGGATGATGAAGGCTTGCTGAGCATCGGCCGTTCCACACTGGGCCAGCGCCGCCTCAGCATCATCGACACGAGTGCCGCCGGTCACCAGCCCTTGATCGATGACGGCGGCCGCTACAGCATCATCTTCAACGGGGAGGTTTTCAACTTCCAGGAACTGCGCGCCCGGTTAGAGGCGGAAGGCCACACGTTCCATAGCCGAACGGATACCGAGGTGGTACTTCGGCTGTACTCCTTGAAAGGGCCGGCTTGCCTGCAGGAGTTGAACGGCTTTTTCTCGACGGCCATCCACGACAAGGAAACGGACGAACTCTTCATTGCCCGCGATCGCTTCGGCGTGAAACCGCTCTGGTGGTGCGAAGCGGGAGGGCACTTCCACTTCTGCAGCGAGTTGCGCGGCCTGATGGAGTTGGGCGCCGAGCGCGCGATCGACCGGCACTCCGTGCAGCAATACTTCACCTACCACTACATACCGGCACCGGCCACGATCTTCCACGGAACGCACAAGCTCTTGCCGGGGCATTCCATCACGGTGAACGCTTCGGGCATCAAAGTGGAGAAGTGGTACGATGTGGTGGCTGCGAGCAAGAAGGTGGCCGCCTCTGCTGATCCAGGACGAACGCTCTTCGACCTGTTGGATGATGCGGTGAGGATCCGCCTCATTGCCGATGTGCCGGTTGGCACCTTCCTGAGCGGTGGCGTGGACAGCAGTATCGTGAGCGCATTGGCAGCGCGTCACCACAAGGACCTGCACACCTTCAGCATCGGTTATGCCGACGATCCCTTCTTCGACGAATCGCGCTATGCCGAGGAAGTGGCGCAGCACATCAATAGCACACACACTACCTTCAAGCTGACGCGCGATGAACTCGCGGAGAATTACACGCGGTTGCTGGCCGCCACCGATGAACCCTTCGCGGACAGCAGCGCCCTCCCCTCCTTCATCCTGTGCGAGCGTACGCGCAAGCATGTGACCGTGGCCTTGAGCGGCGATGGTTCCGATGAAATTTTCGGCGGTTACCAAAAACACCAGGCCGAACTACGCTGGCGCTCACCCGGCGCGGCGGAACGGGCAGTGATCGCGCTGGCACCGCTTTGGCGGAATCTTCCCCGCTCACGGAACGGCGCACTCCAGAACAAATTCCGCCAGTTCGATCGTTTCGCGAGGCTGGCAACAGGCAACGCGGGTGATCGATTCCTGGAACTCGCGGCCTTTGCCGAACCCGGCTTGGCCGATCGCCTGGTACCGGATGCCGCGAACGTTGCGCAACGAACACGCCGCTCAACAGCCATGTCAGCGGGCCTGCATGAATTCAACGGCCTCAACGGCGTGTTGCTCGGCGATGTGCTCACCACATTGCCCAATGACATGCTGCACAAAGTGGATCTCACCAGCATGGCCCATTCACTGGAAGTGCGCACGCCGTTCCTCGACAAGCGCGTGGTGGAATTCGCTTTCAGTCTACCCGCGGAAGCCAAGTTGCACAAGGGATCGGGCAAGCATATCCTGCGTGGCACCTTCGGCCACCTGCTGCCCGCAACCGTTATGTCGCGAAGCAAGAAAGGATTCGAGGTTCCGTTGCTCGACCTGTTGCGCGGACCGATCTCCCCGTTGCTGGATGAACTCTTGACCAAAGAGCTGGTCTCTTCCGCGGGCCTGAGCTGGCCGGAGGTATCGGCGATACGGAAGCAACTCTTTTCGACCGGTCCCGGAAGTGCACAGGCAACCGTGCATGCCTTGCTCGTCTACTTGTCGTGGTGGAAAAGATGGATGGCCTGAAGCCCTGCCATCGGTGCGTTTCACGGTAAGTTCGCGTCCCTTCAAACCGATCCATGCCCCGCGTCCTACGCATCATCAACCGGTTCAACCTCGGTGGCCCAACGCACAACGTTGCATACCTCAGCAAGTATTTAGCGCCGGAGTTCGAGACGATGTTGGTGGGTGGCAAATGGGGCGAGAACGAAGAGGGTAGCCAGCACATCCTGGACAACCTCGGGCTTGAGCCTGTCTTCCTGCCGGAGATGCAGCGCGAAGTGGCGCCATGGCGCGATCGTGCGGCCTATCGCCGGATAAAACAGATCATCCAGGAATTCAAGCCCGATATCGTGCATACGCATGCGGCCAAGGCCGGCGCCGTTGGGCGTATGGCCGCTGCGGATCTGGGCGTGCCTGTGATCGTGCACACCTTCCATGGCCACATCTTCCACAGCTATTTCGGCAAGGTGCGTACCCAATTGTACAAGAGCATCGAGCGCTTTCTCGCCCGACGCAGCACCCGTATCGTGGCCATCAGCGATCGGCAGAAAGAGGAACTGGTGGACGAGCACCGGATCTGTCCTGCCGAGAAAGTGACCGTGATCCCGCTCGGTTTCGACCTTTCCCGGTTCCAGACCGATCAAGCCATCAAGCGGAAGTTCTTCCGCAAGGTGTATGGCGTGGACGACGACGAGATCGCCATCGGCATCGTTGGGCGCTTGGTGCCGGTGAAGAACCACGACCTCTTCCTGAACGCACTGCAAAGCGTGAGCGAGCGAACGGGCAAACGGGTGCGGGCCTTCATCGTGGGCGATGGCGAAGAGCGGGAGCGTCTGGAGCAAAAGGTGATAGCTCTGGGCATGAGCATGGCAAAGGGCCCCTACTTCAATGGCCATGGCTTCGGCCACGGTGTGAACGGCAAAGCCGTGGTCTCCAAGGCCACGGTAACGTTCACCAGTTGGATCAAGGAGATCGATATCGTGAACGCCGGTGTGGATGTGGTGGTGCTCACTTCCTTGAACGAGGGAACCCCAGTGAGCCTGATCGAGGCGCAGGCCAGCAACCGCCCGATCGTCAGCACGGCTGTAGGTGGTATAGAGAACGTGGTGCTTGCAGACCGGACCGCTTTGTTGAGCGCCAGCGAGGACCAAGTGGCCCTTGCGAACAACCTGTTGCGGGTTGTGGAAGATGACCACTTACGCGCGAGCATGAGCACAGCCGGATGGCAGCACGTCAAGGCCAAATACCACTTCAGCAGGTTGGTGGAGGATACCGCCGATCTGTACCGTTCGCTGCTGAACTGAGGGCGCGGGATCGGATCGTTACTTTTGGCCGCCCCACCCCGGTACTTCGGGAACAAGAAACGCATCGTGACGAAACGGATGATAGGAAGCAGCAGGACATGGTGTGCATTGTTCATTGGGACCATGCTCGCCACCGGATGCACGGTGAACCGGAACATCATGTTCAAGACACCGGTTGATTATGCCTTCGACCAGCCGCCGGACAGTTCGTCGGGAACCTTCCTGATCCAGGCCAACGACAACCTGCAGTTCAGGCTCTTCGCCAACGGCGGTTTCAAGATGATCGATCTGGTGAGCGATGACCAGGGCGATGCCAAGGCCATCCAACGCCTCTCCTTCGTTTACCCCGTTGAGTATGACGGCATGGTGAAGCTGCCGATCATTGGGCGCGCTGCTATTGCAGGCCTTACGCTCCGCGAAGCGGAATTGAAACTCGAGGACGTCTACAGGGTGTATTACAAGCAGCCGTTCGTGCAATTGTCCGTCACCAATCGACGCGTGGTTGTGTTCAACGGCGGCGGTGGAACGGCCAAGGTGGTGCCCATCGAGAACAACAATTCCACCTTGCTCGAGGTGATCGGGCTCTCCGGCGGTCTGGACGACCGGGCCAATGCGCACAAGGTGAAAGTGTTCCGGAAGAAACCGGGAGGAGGGCGGTTGGTCTACGAGTTCGACCTCAGTGATATCGATGGCCTCAAATACGCCGACATGGTGATGCAGGGCGATGATGTGGTGTATGTGCAGCCGAACGCGGAGATCGCCCGCGAGATCCTCCAGGACCTGGGCCCTGTGATCTCACTGCTGACCAGCGTGGTCCTGGTGTTCGGGATCGTGAACGGTTTGAAATAAGACCGGATGCTGAGCGAGGACATCAGCCAGCGGAACCTCAACTTCGAGAGCTACCGCGAGCGTATCACGAACTTCAGCAACGAGTTCGAGCTCGGGCTCTTCCTCTACATCGTAAAGCGCAGTATGATCTGGATCGTGCTGTGCATCATGCTTGCCGCAGCCGCCGCCTTCCTTTATCTGCGCTATACCGCTGAAACGTTCGAGAGCCGTGCCCTGCTCCAGTTCGAACAGAGCAACACGGCCCAGCAGGTGCTCAAAGTGACCCAGTTCGTGGAGGACCAGAACCTCACGGCCGATGTGGAACTGCTGCACTCGCGCTTCTTCATCCTGCGTGCCCTGAAGCGGCTGCCCATGCATGTGAGCTACTACTTCAAGGGCAACATCCTTACCAACGAACTCTACACCGACAGCCCTTTCACGATCGAGGATGTGGAGGTGTTGGATTCCCGCCTGCTCGACGTGCCGATATTCTTCACCCTCTTGGGGCCGGGCAAGGCCGATCTCACCTACCGGCTCCCAGGTTCGGACCACCATGTGGAGGTGCGCAACGGGCAACGCGTCACCACCACGCACCTGGCCTTCAACTTCCGCATGAACGAGGACGAAGTGCGCAAGAAGCTCGAGGACGATGGGCAATTGTTCATGAAGGTGAACGACCAGAAGACGCTTGCAGGCAAATACGCTGCACAAGTGTTCGTGCGCATCGTGGATGCGAACGCCAAAACCGTCGAGGTCTCATGCAAGGACCACAACGCAACGATCGCCAGGGACATGGTGAAGGCGCTGACCGATGAATTCGTGGACTACGACGTGGAGCGGCGCCGCGAAAGTTCGGAGAGCATCCTGCGGTTCATCGATTCACAGAAGGATACCGTGTTCAACCAACTGCGTGACAATGAATACCTGATGAAGCAGTTGCAGACCAGCGACCGTGTGGCCGACAAGAACAACCTGACGGCGATCTTCCTGGAACGGCAGACGGAGTATGAGAACAAGATGGCCGATATGGCCATCGAGGAAAGCCTTCTTTCGGAGATCGAAAAAGCCACCAAGGCCGAGGGTGCCAATATGGACGTGTACCACCTGGTGCCGTTGATGGTGGGCACCGAATATGAAAAAACCCTGTCTGAACTGATCAGCACGCTTCAACAGCTCGTGCAGGAGCGCGATGCGCTGGCCACGGATGCCACCCCGGTGCACGAGGTGGTGATGGGTGTGGAGCACCGCATCGATGTGCAGAAGCGAATGATCGTGGAGAGCATCGGCAACATGCGCACCCGCTTCGCCGAACGGAAGGACCGCTATGAGCAGCAGCTCCGGGAGTTCGAGGCCCAGTTCACGTCGCTCCCGGAGAAGGAACTGGAGTACGCCCGCATCAGCCGGCTCTTCAACATCAACGAGAAATACTACACGCAACTGCTCGAAAAGGACATCGAATACCGCATCAGCCGTGCTGGTTTCGTGCCCGACAACCGTACACTGGAGGAACCGGAGATCGCCCGTACGGCGATATCGCCCGACAGCAAGCTGGTCTACGTGTCGTACTTGTCCATCGGTGTGATCCTCGGCCTCTTCGTGGTCTTGATCCGCTACATCCTCCACGACAACATCACCTCGCTCTTCGACATCGCAAAGGCTTCCCATGCCTCCATCGGCATCCTGGGCATGATCCCCAAGTACAAGAAGGAGATCCCCATCAGCCAGTTGCTGGTGGACAAGAACCCGAAGAGCCTCATAGCCGAGAGCTTCCGCACCGTGCGAACGAACCTGCAGTTCGTTGACAATACGCCGGGGGCCAAGGTGATCGCCATCACCAGCACCATCAGCGGCGAAGGCAAGACCTTCGTGGCGATCAACCTGGCGGGTATCATCAGCTTCAGCGGGAAACGGGTGATCGTGCTGGACCTGGACATGCGCAAACCCAAGATCCACTTGGGGTTCGGTGTGGAGAACGTACGTGGCATGAGCACCCTCCTCATCGGCAAGGACACACTGGTGAGCTGTGTGCAGCACAGTGCCATACCCGGCCTGGATTTCATCACTGCCGGCCCCATACCGCCGAACCCTTCGGAGCTCATCATCAGCGATGCGATGAACATCCTTTTGGAAGAGTTGAAAGCCATGTACGATATCGTGCTGATCGATAACCCGCCAGTGGGCTTGGTCACCGACGGCTTACCGATGATCCAGAAAGCCGATTATCCGATCTACATCTTCCGTTCGGATTACAGCAAGAAACAGTTCGTGCAGAACGTGGACCGCATGATCAATGAGAACAAGATCACTCGCATGAGCGCCATCCTCAACGGGGTGGATATCGACCGGAACAAATACGGCTACAATTACGGCTACGGCTACGGTTACGGTTACGGCTATGGCTATGGCTATGGCGGCTACTATGAGGAAAAGGCGGACCACGGCAACCAACTGCCATTCAACATTGGCAAGAAGAAGAAGAGGATATGATCGCTGAACCCACGCCGTTGCCAGGGCTGTTGGTGCTGAGGCCACAGGTGTTCCGCGATGCGCGCGGCTGGTTCCTTGAATCGTTCAACGCGCGCCGTTTCACAGAGATCACCGGGCACGATACGCGCTTCGTTCAGGACAATGAGAGCCTCTCCGCAGCAGGCGTGGTGCGTGGGCTGCATTACCAGGTACAACCGCACGAGCAGGGCAAATTGGTGCGCGTGATCAATGGTGCGGTCCTGGATGTTTGCCTGGACATCCGCCCCGGCAGCCCCACGTTCGGCAAGCACTTCGCCCTTCGGCTCGATGGTGATGGGAAAACCATGCTGTGGATACCGCCCGGTTTTGCGCACGGTTTCCGGACCCTTGCCGATGGCACGGTGTTCAGTTACAAGTGCACAGCGTTCTACGAGAAGAGTGCTGAACGCACGATCCTGTGGAACGACCCCGCCTTGGGCATCGACTGGGGCATCAGCGATCCCGTGTTGAGTGAAAAGGACCGCAACGGTACCCCGTTCAAAGAGTTCGTGCGTCTTGTCAATGCGGATTGAACCATGTACAGCGGTAGCCAGCTCTTTCTGATCCTCGCGGGCCTGTTCTTCGCCGCGCTGGCCTTCAGCCTGCTGGTGAACTCCGTCTTCATGCGCTTCGCCACCACCCTGGGGCTGCGCGAAACGAAAGTGCAGCCCACCCGCTGGAGCAACGCGAGCAAACCGGCCTTCGGGGGTATCGGGTTCTTCATCGTATTCCTGGGTGCATTCTCGTTCTACAGCGCGCTCTTTCCCGGCCACGGCGGGCCGCTCCAACCCGAACTGCTCGGGGTACTGGCCGCCACCGCCCTCGGTTTCCTGATGGGCCTGGCCGACGACGCATATAACACACGGCCCTTGCTCAAGTTCGGCGTGCAGGTGGCATGCGGCATCATCCTCATCACCTCCGGCTCCTGCATCCAGGTCTTCGATACCCCATGGGCCAATTGGCTGCTCACCATCTTGTGGACCGTGGGCATGATGAACAGCATCAACATGCTGGACAACATGGATGCGATCACCACGACGGTCAGCCTCTTCATCGTTGCCAGTGCGATCATGGTGCTGCACTTCCAGCAACGCGATGAAAGCGTGCATATGGTGATCTGCGTCGGTGTGATGGCCAGCCTGTGCGGCTTCCTGTTCTTCAACTGGAACCCGAGCCGCATGTTCATGGGCGACACCGGCAGCCAATTCCTGGGTGTGTTCCTTGCGTGGATCGGTGTGCAATGCTTCTGGAACGCCGATCCAGCAGCTGCGCACCACGATGCCCTGCGCCAAGCCTTCGCGGCATTGATCGCCTTCCTCCTCCCGATCGTGGATACCGCTACCGTGAGCATCAACCGCATCTCGCGCGGCTCATCGCCCTTCGTAGGCGGAAAGGACCACACCACCCACCACCTCGGTTATGCCGGCCTTAGCGATGCGCAAGTGGCCATGGTCTTTGCGGGACTTTCGGCGGTGAACCTGTTGTTCGGTTTCGTCATCCTCCGTTTCGTGGATGTGTGGAAGCCGGTGCATAGCGCGATCTTTGCGGCATATGCCATCGTGGTCTTCCTCACGTTGTTCATCCTGACACGCCGCACCAAGCCGCCCATCGAGCAATGAACACCAACGCACGCCTTGCGATGAAGAGCACCACATTGGTGGTGCTGCTGCTGTGCGGCGCACTGGCCGTGCAGTTGCTCACCTTCAGTACGAAGGCGCTCAGCACCGATGACGATCATCGGCGGTTGTTCAACGACAACTACAAGATCTTCTCCCTCACCCTGCCGGAGGGAATCGACTTTTGTGGCGAGCCCGTACCCCTGCAGTTGCTGGATGTGCGCGAACGGCTGGACCGTGAACTCCTGGTGAACACGTATTGGCAGAGCAACAGCCTGCTGGCCCATAAGCGGGCCACGCGATGGTTCCCCGTGATCGAAAAAGTGCTGGCCCGCGAGGGAGTTCCGGACGACATGAAATACCTGGCCCTGATCGAGAGCGGGCTCACCAATGCCGTTTCGCCCATGGGTGCAACCGGTTTCTGGCAGTTCATGAAGGAGACGGCGCCGAAATTCGATCTGGAGTTGAACGCGGAAGTGGACGAGCGTTACCATGTGGAGAAGAGCACGGAGGCCGCATGCAAATACTTGAAGGAAGCCTACGCGACCTATGGTTCCTGGAGCATGGCCGCCGCCAGCTATAACCTGGGCCCCGGAGGGCTGGACAAACAGATCGGTCGCCAGAAGACCAAGGACTACTATGCGTTGCTGCTCCCGGAGGAGACTTCGCGGTACCTGTTCCGTATGCTGGCGGCAAAAGAGATCATCCGCGACCCGGCGCGCTACGGTTTCCACCTGCGCAAGAAGGACCTGTACCAACCTTATCACACACGCAGCCTCACCGTTACCGGTTCCATCGAGGACCTCGCCGACCTGGCCATCCGCCAGGGCACGGACTATAAGACATTGAAGCTGCTGAACCCCTGGCTGCGCGATGTGAAGCTGACCAACGCAAAGGGCAAAACATATGGGATCCTCCTGCCCGCCGAGGATTTCGATACTGCGACGGAGGACGAGTGAGCAAGACCAGGACCGCTGTGCGCAAACCGTCGTCGAACGGATCGCATCCCCCCAGTGAACAGGAATACATCGAGGTGTTGGGCGCGCGCGTCCACAACCTGAAGAACATCGATGTGCGCATTCCGCGCGACAAGCTCACCGTGATCACCGGATTGAGCGGCAGCGGAAAGAGCAGCCTTGCCTTCGATACACTGCATGCCGAAGGCCAGCGCCGTTACATTGAAACGTTCAACGCCTATGCGCGCCAATTCCTCGGTGGCATCGAACGGCCCGATGTGGACCTGATCACGGGCCTCAGCCCCGTGATCGCCATCGAACAGAAAACCATCAGCCGCAATCCGCGCAGCACCGTGGGCACCATCACGGAGATCTATGATCTCCTGCGCCTGCTCTATGCCCGCGTGGGTGAAGCCTACAGCTACGTTACCGGCGAGCGCATGGTGCGTTACACCGATGGCCGCATCGTTGACCTGATCCTGGAGGAGCACAACGGGCACGACGTGCAGATCCTGGCCCCGCTGGTCCGTGGGCGCAAAGGGCACTACCGTGAACTTTTCGAGCAACTGTTGCGGCAGGGATTCCTGAAAGCCCGTGTGGACGGCACGGTGGTGGACCTTACAACACGTCCGCGGCTGGACCGCTACAAGGTGCACGACATCGAATTGGTGGTGGACCGCATGCGTGTGAAGGAAGATGTGCGCAAGCGCGTGGCTGAGAGCTGCAACATCGCTCTGAAGTACGGAAAGGGCAACTTGATGGTGCTCGATACCGTGGCCGGCAACGCCCGATACCTGAGCCGCCACTTGATGTGCCCAACGAGCGGCATCGCCTATGAGGAACCGGAGCCCAACCTGTTCAGCTTCAACAGCCCCTACGGCGCCTGCCCACGGTGCAGCGGTTTGGGACAGGTAACGGCAGTGGCGTTGGAAAGGATCGTGCCCGATCGCCAGAAGAGCGTGAGGAAAGGTGCGATCGTGCCGCTCGGCAGCTACAAGACCAGTTGGGTGTTCAAGCAAGTGGAAGCCGTCCTGAACGGTTTCGGTCATGATCTGGACACGCCCATGGAGGAGATGGACGATGGGGTGCTTGCAGCACTGCTCAACGGCATGGATGAGCCATTGCGCGTGAGCAGCAATGTGGGACTGAGCGATCGCACCGTGCAGTTCGAAGGGATCATTCCCTTCATCCTGGAACAAGCCGAAGAAGGACCCAAGACCGCGCAGAAATGGGCGGAGGGTTTCACGCACATGATCGCTTGTCCGGAATGTGCGGGTGCGCGATTGAAGAAGACCGCGTTGTATTTCAGGATCGGCGGCATGAACATCAGTGAGGTAGCACAGCTGAGCATCACTGCCCTGCACGCGCATTTCAAGGATCTGGGCAAAGGGCTGGAAGGCAATGCCGCGGTTATCGCGCACGACATCCTGAAAGAAGTCACGGCACGCAGTGGGTTCCTGCTCGATGTGGGCCTGGATTACCTCACCCTCGATCGCAGCGCACGCACGCTCGCAGGGGGCGAAGCACAACGCATCCGCCTCGCCACCCAGATCGGCGCGCAATTGACGGGCGTGCTTTACATCCTCGACGAGCCGAGCATCGGCCTGCACCAGCGCGACAACCAACGGTTGATCAACAGCCTGCGGCAACTACGCGATGGCGGCAACACCGTGATCGTGGTGGAGCACGACAAGGAAATGATGCTGAGCAGCGATCATGTGATCGACCTCGGGCCCGGCGCCGGTGAACATGGTGGCCGCTTGGTGGCCGAAGGAGCACCGCACGACCTCTTGGCGGACAACAGCGAAACAGCGCAATACTTGCGCGGCGAAAAGACGGTGCCCGTGCCTGAACACCGGCGTAACGGCAATGGCAAGCGATTGATCCTTCGTGGCGCCACGGGCAACAACCTCAAGAACGTTGAGATCGACCTACCGTTGGGCAAGTTCATCTGCATCACCGGCGTGAGCGGCAGTGGCAAAAGCTCGCTCATCGGCGATACCCTCTACCCCATTCTCAGCAAGCACTTCTACCGCAGCGATGTGAACCCGTTGCCCTTCAAGAAGATCGAAGGGCTGGAGCACATCGACAAGGTCATCGAGGTGGACCAGAGCCCCATCGGCCGCAGTCCGCGCAGCAATCCGGCCACCTACATCGGCTTGTTCGATCACATCCGGGCATTGTTCGCCGGGTTGCCCAGCGCCAAAGTGCGCGGCTACAAGAACGGCCGTTTCAGTTTCAATACCCCGGGAGGCCGATGCGAGACCTGCAAGGGCGCCGGGGTGCGCACCATCGGGATGAACTTTCTCCCCGATGTGCACGTGCCGTGCGAAACCTGTCGCGGCAAACGCTACGATCGCGAAACGCTTGAAGTACGTTTCAAGGGCAAGAGCATCAGCGATGTGTTGGACATGAGCGTGGAGGATGCGTACGCGATCTTCACCGATGTACCGCAGATCGCGCTGAAGCTCCGTACCCTGTTGGACGTGGGCCTCTCGTACCTGCGCCTCGGCCAGAGCAGCACCACGCTCAGTGGCGGTGAAGCACAGCGCATCAAGCTGGCCACCGAGTTGAGCAAGCGCGATACGGGCAACACGTTCTACATCCTGGACGAACCCACCACGGGCCTGCACTTCGAGGATGTGCGCCAGTTGATCGCGGTATTGGACCGCCTGGCCGATCATGGCAACACGGTGTTGGTGATCGAGCACAACCTGGATATCATCAAAACCGCCGATCACGTGATCGACATGGGACCGGAAGGCGGCGAAGGCGGTGGCCGCATCATCGCCCGCGGCACACCGGAGGAAGTCGCGCGCATGGGGAAGGGACATACGGCGGCCTACTTGGAGAAGGAACTCGCATGAGGCGTCGGCCCGATCCGATTTCCACCGTCCTTGTGCCATTCACCTGCTGCTGAACCGCCACACTGACATCGACCATGGCCAAGAACAACAAACCGCAAACCGCACCGGTGCTCGGTGATGATGGCGAACAACGGATCAAGAAAGCCTTCAAACGCAAGGGTTGGAGCGAGGTGAAGGCCAACGATAGCTGGGCCATCTTCAAGATCATGAGCGAGTTCGTGGAGGGCTTTGCGGCCATGCAACGGATCCGCCCTTGCGTAACGGTGTTCGGCAGTGCGCGCACAGCAGTGGACAAGAACGAGTACATCCTGGCGGAGGAAGTCGGGTTCCTGCTCACGAAGCGCGGTTACGGTGTCATCACCGGCGGAGGTCCGGGTATAATGGAGGCGGCGAACAAAGGCGCGCAGCGTGGCGGCGGTACCAGCGTGGGCCTCAACATCGACCTGCCTTTCGAACAACAGCCCAACGCTTACATCGACAAGGAGAAGAGCATCAACTTCGACTACTTCTTCGTGCGCAAGGTGATGTTCATCAAATACAGTCAGGGCTTCATTGTGATGCCCGGTGGATTCGGCACCCTTGACGAGCTCTTCGAGGCACTTACGTTGATCCAGACCCAGAAGATCGCGCGCTTCCCCATCATCCTGGTTGGCAAGAAATACTGGCAGGGCCTGCTCGATTGGATCAAGCAGACCATGGGTGAAAAACACCACAACATCAACCCCACCGACCTCGAGCTCATCAGCGTGGTAGACAGCGCCGTCGAGGCCGTGGACGCGATCGACAGGTTCTACAGCAAGTACATGCTGAGGCCGAATTTCTAGTTGCTCTTCGTTGCCGGTGGTTCTTCCCCACGGCGCCCATCAACAGCACCCTGTTCGCACAACACCTGCAACCCGCCCCGATCGCGGGTTGGGGCGCGGATAGTTTCGTGCCCATCGTTCACGCGCGCCTGCGCACCGCATGCAGCTGAACGCGACACGAAACCGATCGCCCCATGAGCAATGTCCTGGTACTCGTCAACCTCATCGGCCTCTTCTTCATGGAGGTGTTCTTCCAGAGCGGCATCAGCATTACGCACGATGCCCCGGCGAGCATGGCCCCCGGCAGCCAGGTGAAGGTGACCGTTACTGTGGAGAAGGGCGCAATGGGCGGCTTCGCCAAACTGCAGATCGATCTGCCCGAAGGCCTCACGGCCACCGTGGTGGACAGCAAGGGTGCATCCTTCACCTTCGATGATCAAAAGGCCAAGTTCATCTGGATGAGCTTGCCCACCTCGCCCAGCTTCAAGGTGAGCTATACCCTTACGGCCTCCGCCGCCGTGAGCGGGAAGTTGCCGATCAGCGGCCGCTTCAGCTACATCGAAGACAACGAGCGCAAGACCCACGAACTGCCTCCCACGGTGATCGATCTGGGCGAGGGGGCAGTTGCCGCGCAACCTGCGACCACGGAACCGCAACCCGCGATAGCTGACCCGGCTGTTCAGGAACAGATCAGCGAGGCGCCCAAGACCGAGGAGCCGGCAACCACCGATATCCTTGCCACAACAGCTCCCCAGGTAACGGTTCCGGCCGTTGCCGATCCGGCTGTTGCTGCGGAGCAAGGCGCTGGTAACGTGAGCGCGACGCGCATCATCACCATGGTGAGCGAAAATGAAATGCTGGTTGAAGTGATGGTGAACAAGGGGAACATACGCGGCTTCGGCAAACTGCAGGAGACGTTGCCCGCGGGCTTCACGGCCATGGAAAGGAACAGTGCCACAGCCATCTTCACAGCGCAGGACCGCATTGCCAAGTTCGTATGGTTGAACCTGCCGGCCAGCAACGAGGTGAAGGTCACCTACAAACTGGTGAGCAAGACAGCGCAACCCGGCGAACACACCGTGAACGGCGAATTCGGCTACCTATTGAACGATGAGACCCAACGTGCTGTGCTCGGCAGCACCAAATTCGGTATCGGTGCAGAGGCGTGGGCCGCCTTCCAAACTGCGCAGAAGAGCAGTGAACAGGAAGCGATCGTGATCAACGAGCCTGCAAAAACAACGGAGCCCCCTGCGACTTCCACCGAGCAGTCGAACGCAACGGAGCAGAAAGCCCAGCCCGTGGCACAACGCACCAACCGCATTCCCGCCCCGGAAACGGGTGTCACCTACAAGGTTCAGATCACCGCAGCTCACCGCGAAGTGGGCGCCGAGTATTTCCAGGCCCGTCATCGCTACAGCGGCGACTTCGGCATCGAGCGCCACGAGGGCTGGATCAAATACACCACCGGGCGGTATGCGGCCTACAAGGAGGCGCGGGACCAGCGGCAGGCCTTCGTCTCGGCCGGGCACGCCTTCCCTGGTCCTTTCGTCACCGCTTACAACAATGGCGAAAGGATCACCGTGCAGGAAGCCCTGATGATCTCCCAGCAGCGCTGGGTGCAGTGATGGGTTTGAACCGGCGGCTATCTTTCGAGCATGCCGTACTGCCCCGCTCCCCGATCCATCCTCTCCATCTTCCTGGCCGTCGCTTGCCTGCTGCAAGTGCGCGCGCAGGAGGATAGCACCGGTACCCCGAAAGACGCCTTCAAGCTGCGACCCTCCTTCTCGCTGGGTGCGGGCATGCTCGCGTTCTATGGCGACATCGGTGGCAACCACGATGGGTACCATCCCCTCGTGACGCGGGTGGGGTACGACCTGCGTGCCAGTGCACCCATCACCCCGTGGCTGGAAGCGAGCCTCTTCGCGCTCCACGGCCGCATGGGTGCCAATGAGCGCGGCCTTTCACGCAACCTCAATTTCGAGAGCCGGGTTACCATGGGTGGCTTGATGTTCACATACAACTTCAAGCACCTGGTGCGTCCCACCAGCAAGATCTCGCCGTACCTGAGCATCGGGTTCGAGAGCGTGGAATTCCTGAGCAAGACCGATCTCTACGATCGTGAAGGGCGCATGTACCACTACTGGAGTGACGGCACCATCCGCGACATCGATGAGCACGCGTCGAACGCCTCGGATGCAGTTGAACTGCGGCGTGACTACGACTACGAAACGGATATCCGCGAACTGGACCTCGACGGTTTCGGGAAGTACGCGGAGCGCACGTGGGCCGTGCCCTTGGGCTTGGGCGCTCGCTTGGACCTTGGATCAGGCCTCGACCTGCGGTTGGGAACGCAGATCCACTGGACGTTGAGCGACCTTATCGATGGGGTGACGGATGAAAGTGTGGAGGGCCGCACCGGTGATGCACGCAAGGACCGCATCCTGTACTCCTCGTTCAGCGTGGGCTACGCCATTCCGTTGGATCGCAAAAAGCGCACGAGCACCAAGGACGGTATGGACATCAGCCCCGAGGACATGCAGGAATTCGTTGTTGCCGCTGATGAGGATGGTGATGGCGTGGACGACTTCAAGGACCTGTGTCCGAACACACCCCCGGGTTCGAAGGTGAACGCCACGGGTTGCCCCCTCGATACCGATGGCGATGGTGTTCCGGATCATCTGGACCAGGAGGCCGGGACCGCAGTGGGCGCGGCCGTGGATGCCGAAGGACGCACTATCACCGATGATATGATGCTGAAAGCCTGGCTCAATTACAAGGACAGTGGCAACGTGAACATCATCACCAGTCGTGTGGAGAGCGTTGGCCCACGCCGTGGGACCGCGGTGGAGAAGAAGCGCATTTATGTGGTGCAGGTGGGCAGCGAGGTGGAAGGGATCACGGAAGCCCAGATGCAACAGTTGTTGAGCATCCCGGACCTGCGCACCGTTGAGCACGGCGATACCATCAGCTTCGTGGTGGGTGGGTACAACGATCTGCCGGAAGCCATTCGCCGCCAGTTGCAATTGAAGGACGCCGGAGTGAACGGGAAGGTGATGGCACAGGATGGCGAAGCGATCATCGACATCGCCGATGAAGTGGCCGCTGCCACCGGTGCCGCTGGTACTCCGACAAGCGCTCCGGACGGACCGGCGATCGTGCGGGTACAGCTCGGCGCGTTCAAACAGAAGCTCAGCAAAGACATCTTCGTCGGCATCCCCGACCTGGTGGTGCTGAAGGGCGATGATGGCCTCACACGCTACTACACGGGGTCGTTCACCGATGTGAACCAGGCTGCGGCCTTGAAAGTGGATATGCTCATGAAAGGATTCGATGGCGCTTTCCTCGCTGCCTTCAAAGGCGGTAAGCGGGTGTCCCTGAAAGCGGCCGGTGCGAAACTGACGCAAGCGGAAGACCTGACCAGCGTGCCCAAGGGCACCATCAACAAGGAAATGCTGCGGTTCCGGGTGCAAGTAGGCACATTCGCCGGCAACGTTCCCAGCGATGTGATGGGCAAGTACATCGAGATGGGCAACGTTGAACCCGTGACCAGTCTTGATGCCGTACGGTACTACGCAGGTTCATTCAAAACCCGCGCGGAGGCTGATGCAGCACTGAAGGTGATCCAGGAAAAAGGGCTTACCGATGCGTTCATCGTTGGAGCCATCGGCACACGCATCATCGGCGCGGATGAAGCTGAGCGTTTGCTGACGGAGCAGCCATAAGAGGTAGTGGTGTCAAGTCGGGGTTCCGGTTGTGCATCCGCCGGATCCGGAGTTGCGGACCGACATGGACGATCACTCGGTAACGAGGATCGGCCCATGCACCTCCGTTGAACCGTTCGTATCCACCTTGATCAAGTACAGGCCAGCGGAAAGGCCGATCGTTGAAATGGTTGTGCGTCCGGGAGCAGTCGGAGTGAAGTTCATGATGATCCGCCCACGCATGTCCACGAGTACAACGCGTTCGGCATGGACGTCATCTTTTCCGAAGACCACAGTGATGTACTCGGTGGCCGGGTTCGGGAATGCATCCGGTACCGGCACGATCGGCGGCGGTGGATCCACTTGGTTGCAAGGATTGTACGCCCCGTCGAACACCACAGCGCCAGTGGCCGCCGAATCCAACCAATTGTGCAGTTCATCCTCGGGGGCATTGGGATTGTCCGGGCCCCAATGGAAGCTCATTTTCCCGAAGTAGTCCGGGAAAGTCGGACCTGTGTTGGGGCCACAACCATCCACCGTGCAGCATGATGCACCGCCGGTAAGCGTACCTACCACACGACCCGCTGTATTGAACAAGGGTGAGCCGCTTGAACCACCTTCCGTTACACCCCACCCATTGGTGGTTGCCGACCATGTCAAGCGCCAATGTGATCCAGTGGCGTTCTGCCATTGTGAACTCTGCAAAGGCACCGTACACGTGCTGATCTTCTTTTCATCGCCCGCAGGATGGTGAATGCACTTGCTGGTGGCGCTTCCCGTGCCTGTCGCGTCCCAACCGTTGAAGTAGGGTGAATAGTTCACGGGGATCACATTGTTGGCCTCGAGCAGCAGGTAGTCGCTCCCGTCCACTCCCCCGCCGTCGTTGCTATCGGCCCGGCGGGAACAGCCGGTCATCACCTTGCTCGCCAGTGCGGTGCCTGTGCCACAACCATCGCGTTCGTAGCGGAAATAGAATTTGTACTGGTTGAACTGGGCATCGGTACTGTTCATGCCGCAGTGGAACGCGGTCAATATGTAAGGCGTGCAATCCGCCCGCGTGTTGTTCATCACACTCCCGCTGCACCAAGCAAGGCCACCGGACTGCACGATGCTGATCCGCACAACTCCGTCCCGTTCCTCCGCCCACCCGTTCCCCTCCGCCCCGCACCGGACATCTACCTCGCATGGACCCGCTTTCACGCCGTCCGTCAGCCGGTAGGTATGTCCAACACTGGTGATGTTGAACCTTCCTTCACCGCGCACCGCCGAAGGCTCGTAGTACTCGATGATCGAGGATTCGCCACTGATCCGCGCGGTGGTGAAAAGGCCGCTGGGGTGGTTGTTGTAAGTGGTGAAACCGCCGTGCAGTTCCGATCCATCATCGCTGTAGACGAACAGGACTGCACCAGTGGGCAGGAACATGTCGGCAAAGAAGAGTTCGGTGGCCAGTGCACCAGGGCTCAATACCCGCAAGCGCCAAAGCCTGTCCCCATCGGGTAGTTCGGTCCACAACCCCGCATCCTGCGTCCCGTGCCCGAGAGGTTGCAACCGCGCATACAACGGGAGCATTCCTGAATCGGTGCGTGCAGCATCGTCAGCCTCAACGGCGGCGGCATCAAAGGCCGCAGCCATCGCTGTGGGCAACCCCTGCCGCCCCATGCCATGCCTGAAACTGTACGGCCAGCCGCCAACGTTCTCTTGGGCTGATAGGTGGAGCGAGGAGATCAGGAATGCGAAGGCCGGAGCGTACTTCATATTTGGTGCGCGCGCCACCTAAGATAAACTGCCACCGACGTGACCATCGCTTCCATGCTTGTGCTCAGGTATGCACCACCAACGAAAAAGGGGGCCGAAGCCCCCTCTCCCATGTATTCGCGTCCGTGGTCCGCTCACTTCTTGCGCAACAAGGTCAGGTGGCCTGTGCGTACCACATTGTCGCCGTTCGAACCCGTACCGGTGAATTCATAGTAGTAGGTGCCATCGGTCACTTCGCTGGCAGGCTTCCACACGGTATTGTTGCTCTGCACAGAGGTAGCGCTGTGCACTTCCTGACCCCAACGGTTGAAAATGGTCATCTTGAACGAAGCAAAGCCGCGGAAGTCGACGAATCCGAAGGCATCATTCTGGCCATCGTTGTCAGGACTGAAGACGTTGGGGATGATCACGATGGGCTGATCAAGAACGTGCACGCTGTCCAAGTATGAACCGAAGCAGCCGTTCTCGCTCAGCCCGGTAAGGGTGATGTAATACCATCCGGGATCGGTGTAAAGCGTAGTGGGGTTCACATCGGTGGATGTGCTGCCGTTGCCGAACACCCAATTGAATCCATTTGAACCCTGGGCAGACGTGTTCTCGAAGAAGACGGAAAGTGGTTGCACACCTTCATCCGGGTTGGGAATGAAGCTCACCTGGGCGGGTGGATACCAACCAACGGTCAATTGCGCGTCTGCTGTGCAGCCGCTGCCCAATTCACCCACGGTAACAGTGTAGGTCGTGGGTGCGCTGGTGGGCGTGATCGTCGGGTTGGGCGATGAAGGATCGGAAACTCCGTTGGTCGGTGTCCAGGTATAGGTGATGTCGCCAGCATCCACGCCGCCGCAGAACACCAAACGCGTGTTGGGCCGGTCGGCA
Source organism: Flavobacteriales bacterium (assembly GCA_049289815.1). Classification (GTDB taxonomy): domain Bacteria; phylum Bacteroidota; class Bacteroidia; order Flavobacteriales_F; family PHOS-HE28; genus PHOS-HE28. Next base: position 16 of record JBATMK010000263.1, on the reverse strand, counting down.
CTGGTGTTGATGAAGA
>JBATMK010000262.1:0-9231 GCA_049289815.1 Flavobacteriales bacterium | reverse complement strand
ACCAACGGCCAAATGTGTTTGAAACCGAAGCGGTCGGATGCGTTCAGCGCAAAGAGCAGCGCGAACATGCCGATGCCCAAGAGGAGCATCAAGCCATAGCGCTTCATCGGGGCCAGCGCTTTCGACAGTGCGAGCGCACCCAGGAACCGGCCTGTCATGGCACCGCCCCAGTACAGGCTCAGGTAGTGTTTCGCATCGCCCGCCGAAAGCCCGAGCACGTCGTTCAACCCAAGCAGGCTGATAATGAGGCTTCCGATGGCCACTTCCGCGCCCACGTAACAGAAGATCGCCAGCATACCCCAGCGTAGTTGTGGATGACGCAGGGCATTCGCCTTCGTGCTGGAAGTCGCGTGCGGCGGTTCCGGCAAGGTTGTGCGACCGATGACAATGGCCAGCATCGTGAGAACGGCCGCCAGACCGAGATAGGGCAGGCGCACAGCGGCATCCGGCGCAGCACTCGCGAAGATCACAGCGCCACCGATCAGAGGTGCTAAGGTGGTTCCGAGCGAGTTGAAGGCTTGGGCCAAGTTCAACCGGCTGCTGGCACTCTCGGCAGGGCCGATAATGGCGACGAAAGGATTGGCCGCGATCTGCAGCAAGGTGAACCCCAACCCCAGCACGAAGAGCGCAACCAAGTGTGCCGCGTAGCTGTGGAGCATGGATGCGGGCGCGAACAATGCACAGCCCAGTGCGGAGAGCAATAGCCCCAGCATCATACCGCGCTTGTAGCCGATGCGCTGGATCGGGTCACCGGCCGACACCGACCAGATCCAATAGATGAAGGAGCCGATGAAGTAGGCGCCGAAGAAGCAGAACTGCACCAGCAGGCTCTCGGCATAGTTCAACTCGAAGAGCTGCTTCCAGTGCGGAACCAACACATCGTTGAGCACGGTGATGAACCCCCACATGAAGAACAATGTGGTGAGCACGGTCATGGGCCATGCAATGGAACGCTGGCCGCCGGTGGGGTTCATTTAACGTGTGGGGTTGGTTGACAAGGATAGCGATCAGGGGGCAGCGGAAAACAACGAAGCCCGCTCCAAGTCGGAACGGGCTTCGCCGGAAGAAAAACGATCGCGCTTACTGCTTCACCACGCGCTCGCGGCTCACGGCACCGGTAACGCTATTGCGGATCTCCAGCACGTATACGCCGTTGTCGAAACCGGACAGGTCAAGAACGGTGTTGTTGCTGATGCGATCGGACATCACTTGCTGGCCGGCAGCATTCACCAAGTTCAGGTCGAAGGAAGCAGCGCTTCCGCCGATGTTGACGAACAAACGGTCGGTCGTGGGATTGGGGTTCAACCCAACGTTCGCCAACGCATGCTCGCTGATACCGATGGAGCTGCTGCCACTGAACACGTCAAGGTCATCGATGCCGATGGAGGAGCTGTTCGCTCCAGCAAAGCCACCGTCCGTAACGAAGTAACGAACAGCAACGCGGCAGGAGGTGGGAGCGCCAAGGCCCGCCACTTCACCACCGAAACGGCCCCAGGTGCTGCCATCCACGGCAACGCTCGGGAAGTCTGTGGTGTTCAGATCCGGGTTGATGCTGAAAACGAGGTTCGTGAAGTCACCGACCGAGGTCTCGTCGGCACCAACACTGCTTCCTGCATTCGGGCTGATGCGCACTTCCACGCGATCGGGGTAGGTGGCACTGTTGTAGGACAACGCCCAGATCGCGATGGAATCACCGTCCTGGATCGTAACAGGAGGGGAGATCAACCAATCGCTGATGGTTCCGGAATTGTTGTCCTCAACAGCGAGATAGCTATCCTCCAAGTAATCGGTCGTATCGCCGCTGTAGGCGATGGCCCCGATGATCGTGGTGCCTTGGTGCCACTGTTCCGCCCCAACGGGATCGCTCATGTTGGAGAGTAGCCAGCCGTTCGTTTGCATGTACGGCAGGTCATTGAAGTGCTCACCGAGGATGGTTTGGGCATTGGTCTCTGAGGCGGTCAGCAGAAGGACCGCGGTCAGAACTGAGTAAGTCTGTTTCATATGTGGTTCGGTTTAAGGATACAAGGATAACTGGAAAGACATGCAACGGGTTGTTCGACCCGGTCGCTCCTGAAGCGCAGTCATCACTGTTCTTGGAGTCTCACCTGATCACCTCCAGCATGCACAAGATCGTCGCCCATGAGCCGTGGTACTGATACATGGAAGTACGAAAGCCCCAGGAGGTCCAGGAATGTGACGGACAGAACACTAACATTGCCCCCACAAAACGAACCGCATGAAACACATTACTCTTTTGGCCTCTTTGGCCTTGACAATGTCGGCAACGGCACAGATCACGGACGGCGCTTTCGAAGCCGGTCCTGGCTCCGGTGCATGGACAGAAGCATCAACGAACTTCACCACCCCGTTCTGCACCATGGATGGCTGCGCTGGTGGTGACAACCCGGTCTTCCGCCCGCTCAATGGGGATTTCTTCCTTTGGTTCGGTGGAGCTGGAGGTACCAGCGCTACTTTCCCTGAGCTGGCTTCCGTTGAGCAGACCTGCGCAGTGCCTACCGGTACCGATGTGACCTTGTCCATGTGGGCGAAGTATCCATCAGCTGGTTCTGCCAGCGATTACCTGCACGTTTTGGTGGACGGCAACATTGTCGGCATGATCGTGCCCAATGACAGTGCCGGCTATGTGGAATACACAGGTGTCGGTTTCGACATCAATGCATACGCTGGTGGTAGCCACACCATCCGTCTGGAGAGCAGCCAGGCCAACGGCACACAGATCCAGAACCTCTTGGTGGACCAAGTGGAGATCCTGGCCGATGGCGCCAGCGTGGGCCTGTTCGAGAACGAGAGCCTGCCCGGCATCCAAGTTTACCCGAACCCCGCCAGCGACAACCTGTCCCTCAGCTTCAACGCCCTGCGCGGAGCTACGGTGGTGAAGATCACTGATCTCGGTGGCAAATTGGTGAACAGCCAGATGCTGAGCGAAGTGAACAATCGCACGTTCACCTTCGATGCGAGCAACATGCAGAGCGGCGTGTACATGGTCAGCGTGGAGAATGCTGGTCAAGTGTATAGCCAGCGCGTGATGATCGCTCACTGAGCGGATACACCCTTCTGAAAAGCCCCCTCGATGCATCGAGGGGGCTTTTCGTTTTCTTCGGCACCCCAGCCGAACATCTTCCGAACATGAGCAAGCACCCTGATCGCCGCAACTTCATCAAACTGGGACTTGCAGGCACGGCTGCCGCCATGGCCGGTTGTGTCAGCGGCAACGGCAAGGAAGCGGTTCAGGAGAATGAGCGAAAGGAACCGGTGCCCCTGGTTCCGGGGAAGGGCCCCATCATTCTCAGCACTTGGGATCACGGCATGGCGGCGAACGCGAAAGCATACCAGGTGCTGGAAGCCGGTGGAAGCGTGCTCGATGCCGTGGAACAAGGGGTGATGGTGACCGAGAGCGACTTCACCAACCGCAGTGTGGGCCTTGGTGGGATGCCCGATCGCGACGGCATCGTAACGCTCGATGCTTGTATACAGGATCATGACGGCCGCGCCGGTTCCGTCGCCTTCGTTCAGCGGTTCGAGCACCCCATCAGCATTGCACGCGCAGTGATGGAGAAGACCCCGCACGTGATGCTCGTCGGCGAGGGAGCGGAGCGGTGGGCCGAGGAGAACGGGTTCACCAGAAAGGATGTACCCATGGCCGATGATGCTCGGAAGGCTTGGGAGAAGTGGCACCTGAAGAGCGACTCGCTTGCGCGCACCAGCGCTGCGGTCCCGCGTGTGAATGTTGAGAACGTTGACACCAGCGGCAAGGACAACCACGATACGATCGGGATGGTCGCCATGGATGCGAACGGCAGATTTGCCGGTAGTTGTACCACCAGTGGCCTGGCCTTCAAGATCCATGGCCGCGTCGGCGATTCACCCATCATCGGTGCGGGACTTTTCGTGGACGGCGATGTGGGTGCGGCATGTGCAACGGGCACCGGCGAACTCATGATCAAGATCGCAGGGAGCCACACAGTGGTGGAACTCATGCGGCAAGGCATGCTGCCGGAAGAGGCTTGCAAGGAGGCTGTTGAGCGCATCCTGCGCAAGAACCCAGGAATGACAGGGCAGCAAGTGGGCTTTCTCGCCCTGCGTGCCGACGCGATATTCGGCGGTTACAGCTTGTACAACGACTTCAACTACGCCCTCCGCACATCCACGGGTGAGACGATGGTGGATGCGCCATACGCGAAAAAATGGGAGTGAGGATCGTCGGCACCAGGGCGCGGTCCACTACCGCAGCTCGGCGTGCTTTTTCGGATAGTCGTACCAAACAACTTCACCGGTACGACGCCCTACTGCTTTCCAATTGTCCAGTGCGAAGTCGACGCGCACCATGGCGCAGGTGGGCAACTCGCCCAAGCCAGCGCCTGTGAGCAGTTCGCAGAATTCGCTGATGCCCGGATTGTGGGCGAAAAGGGCGGCGCGTGAAGTCTTGTGCGGCAACGCGGCCACCACTTCCAACCATGTCGAGGGAGTGGCCAGATAGAGACGCGGCTCCGATCCAACGTCCGCATAGGCCGGGCCGAAGGCATCCGCAATGCTATGCGCAGTGGCCAAGGCGCGCACAGCAGGACTGCTCAGGAAAAGGTCGACGGGCTCTGTGCGCGCCGCGAAGTGCTTGCCCATGGCATTGGCATCGCGAACTCCACGCGCGTTCAACGGCCTGTGGAAGTCTGCTTGCAATGGATCGTCCCAACTGCTCTTGGCGTGCCGGATGAGATAGAGGGTGAGCATGGTCAATGCACGCCTCGATCGGTGTTCAGGGCAAATGCCTGAACTGCTTCAGACCTTCGAGGATACCCTGCATCAACACGTTGGGGTCGATGCTCATGCGCAGGTTCACCTGCACCAATCGCGCATCGCTGAATTGTTCAGCACGGCGGAAACCCTTGGTGATGGAAAGCATCAGGTTGGTCGGATACTCCCCGCTGAAAAGGAGGTTGAGCACTTTGCCCCCGGCCATGCGCAAGTGGTACTGGGGGAACGGTGTGAAGGGATTTTTCCAAGCGGCATCATGTTCCAGCACATGGCCTTGCGCACGCAGCTCGGTGCTCCACTGGTCCATCACATAATAGAGCACATCGTCAAGGAAGATGGACGGGTCTTCGGGAAGTTGATGTTGGCGGGGATCGGGGGCGGAGTAGTGCCGTGAGCACACTTGGCGCAGTGCCACGAGCAGCTCATCGAGCTGCGAGGTGAAGGTGATGGCTTCGGTCAAGGCTGTTTCGTCTTCGTTTCGGGGGGCAACTTATCCGCAACGTTCGGGAATGCAACATATGTCCATGATCGATTATGCACGATCGATCCAACGATCGCACCTCCGGTTCGTCGATCAAACGGGTCGATGCTACTGTTCCAGCGACAGAAACCCGATCACGCCTTGGCCTTTTTGCGCGCGCCGTTCTTCTCGCCCTCATCAATGGGCTTGCGGAACACGATCTTGCCATCGAACACATCGATCACCTGCTGTACGCCCGTCTCCACCGTACCGGCGATGATCTGGCGGCTCAGTTCGTTCAGCAGCTCGCGTTGGATCATGCGTTTGATCGGACGTGCGCCGAATTGCGGATCGTAACCGGTTTCAGCGATGTGGTCCACCAGCTGCGGGCTTGCCATCAAGTGGATGTCCTTCTCCTGGAGCTTGCGCATCAGTTCGTTGAGCTGCAGCTGCACGATGGCCCGCACATCCTTCCGTGTCAATGGGCGGAAGACGATGGTCTCGTCGATACGGTTCAGGAATTCCGGGCGCACTGTTCTGCGCAAGAGATCCAGCACCTCACGCTTGGTGCGCTCGATCACGTCGTCGTTGTTCTGCCCATCGAACTTTTCGAAGTTCTCCTGGATCACGGCGCTGCCGATGTTGCTCGTCATGATCACGATGGTGTTCTTGAAGTTCACCACACGGCCCTTGCTGTCGGTCAGACGACCGTCATCAAGCACTTGAAGCAATACGTTGAAGACGTCGGGATGCGCTTTCTCGATCTCGTCCAGCAATACCACGCTGTATGGTTTGCGGCGAACGGCCTCGGTCAATTGTCCGCCATCGTCATGGCCGATGTAGCCGGGAGGTGCGCCCACCAAACGGCTCACCGTGTGCCGCTCCTGGTACTCGCTCATGTCGATCCGCACCATGGCATTGTCGTCGTTGAAGAGGAATTCGGAAAGCGCTTTCGCCAGCTCCGTTTTCCCGACTCCCGTTGTACCGAGGAATATGAATGAACCCACGGGCCGCTTCTCATCGCCCAAGCCGCTTCGGTTGCGACGCACGGCATCGGCCACCGCGCGAACGGCTTCGTCCTGGCCGATCACGCGTTTCTCCAGTTCTTCCTCCAGGCGCAGCAGTTTCGTGCGCTCGGCCTCGAGCATGCGCGTAACGGGGATCCCCGTCCAACGTGCCACTACGTTGGCGATCTCCTCCACGTCCACTTCCTCCTTCACCATTTTACTGCCGCTGGGCATCGCGGCGAGATCGGCCTTGGCCTGCGCCAGTGCATCCTCCACCTCCTTCATGCGTCCGTAGCGCAGCTCCGCCACCTTGGCGAAATCGCCGTCGCGCTCGGCTTGCGCTGCATCGAACTTCAGCTGCTCCGCACGCTCCTTGGCTTCGTTCATCTTGACCACCAGTGCGCGTTCTGCTTCCCAGCGGGCTTTCAGGCCATCGCGCTGCTCGCCGAGCTGTGCCAGTTCCTTGTTCAGGTCCGTCAGCTGGGCTTCATCATTCTCTCGCTTGATCGCCTCGCGCTCGATCTCCAGTTGCATGATGCGCCGTTCGATCTCGTCCAAAGCTTCCGGCTTGCTGTTCATCTCCATGCGCAACTTGCTGGCGGCTTCGTCCATCAGGTCGATGGCTTTGTCCGGGAGAAAGCGATCGGTGATGTAGCGCTGGCTGAGGTCCACCGCGCTGATGATGGCGGCATCCTTGATGAGCACTTTGTGGTGGTGCTCGTATTTCTCCTTCAACCCGCGCAGGATGCTGATCGCGTCTTCACGGTTTGGTTCATCGATGTTCACCTTTTGGAAGCGGCGCTCCAACGCCTTGTCCTTCTCGAAGAACTTCTGGTATTCGTTCAACGTGGTGGCACCGATGGCGCGTAGTTCGCCGCGCGCCAACGCCGGCTTCAGGATGTTTGCGGCGTCCATGGCGCCTTCGCCACCGCCCGCGCCCACCAGCGTGTGGATCTCGTCGATGAACAGAATGATGTTCCCTTCAGCCGCGATCACCTCTTTTACCACCGCCTTCAACCGTTCCTCGAATTCGCCTTTGTACTTGGCGCCGGCCACCAGCGCACCCATGTCCAGGCTGAACACTTGTTTGCTGCGCAGATCATCGGGCACGTCGCCGTTGCTGATCCGTTGCGCAATGCCCTCAGCGATGGCGGTTTTACCCACGCCCGGTTCACCGATCAGGATCGGATTGTTCTTGGTACGGCGGCTGAGGATCTGCAATGTGCGGCGGATCTCTTCGTCGCGTCCGATCACAGGGTCCAGCTTGTTCTCCCGCGCCAGTTGGTTCAGGTTCTTGGCGTACTTGTTCAGCGCATTGTAGGTGTCTTCCTGGCCTTGACTGGTCACGCGCTCGCCTTTGCGCAAGTGCTTGATGGCAGCGACGAGGTCTTTTCGGGTGATGCCATTGTCCTTGAGCAATTGCGCTGCTGCATCGCTGCCATCGAGGATCCCGAGGAGCAGGTGTTCCACGCTCACGTACTCATCGCCGAATTCCTTCAGCGATGCGATGGCTTTCTGCAACGAGGCCGACGCCGTCCGGCTCACCTGGCCTTGGTCGCCGCCCTGCACTTTCGGATATCCTGCAACAATGCGGTCGAGCGCCTGCGACAGTGCAGTGACGTTCGCGTTCAGCTTCTTCAGCAGGAATGGCGTTACATCCTTGTCCACTTCCAGGATGCCCTTCAGCAAGTGACCATTCTCGATCGCCTGCTGACCGTTGTCCATTACATAGCGTTGCGCCTGCTCAACTGCTTGCTGGCTGCGAAGGGTGAATTTGTTCAGGTCCATGGTTGCTGTTCCGCCGATCGAAGATCATACCGTAGACACGCGGCCCGACGAACAGCGCCGTTCCGTCATGCTTACATCTCGGCGCCTGTCACATCGACCGGCTACTTTTCGCACCCCATTCCCCGCCGTGGAGTTCCAACGCATCGCCAACGGTGACCGCACCGCCTTCGAGGAGCTGTTCCGCACGCATTATCGGCCTTTGTGCGCCTTCGGGAACAGCTACCTGAAGGATCGCGACCGGTCGGAGGACCTCGTTCAGGAACTCTTCGTGAAGCTCTGGAACGAGCGCGAACGGTTGGCGGTGAACACCAGTTTGAAATCCTACCTGTTCGCAGCGGTGCGCAACCGCTGCCTCAATGAAGTGTCCAAGGTGGTGCGCATGCGTCCGCTCAATGAGGACGTGCACGACGCACCCGACGAGACAGGTCGCGATGAAGAAGAGCACACCTGGCGGTCGGCGCGGGTGCAGGCTGCCATCGAAGCCCTGCCGGAGGAGCGGAGGAAGGTCTTCAAGCTGAGCCGGAACGAGGGCCTGAAGTACCAGGAGATCGCGCAGCATTTGGGCATCTCGGTGAAGACCGTGGAGAACCAGATGGGCAAGGCGCTGAAGACCCTGCGCGAGGAACTCGCCGACCTCGTGCCGGTATTCGTTGCCCTGCTCGCCATGGCCGAGGAGTTGAGGGCGATAGGGGTATTTGAACCGTGAACTGTCTTAGCACCGGAAACACGTGAACCCGTCATCCGACATCGACAGCGATCTGCTGGCACGCTACGTTGCTGGCGAGGCCGATGATGCGCAGCGCTTGGCTGTGGAGCATTGGGCCGCCAGCTCAGCGGTCAATGCGCGCGAACTGGAGCGTTTCAGGTCGCTGTGGTCCATGAGCGATGCTGGGGCCTCGGCTGGTGAGGTGGACGTGGAAGCAGCATGGCGGAAAGTGAGCGCGCGGATGGACGATGGTCGCGTGATCCCGATGAACAGGAGCAAGCGATCGGCTTGGGGATGGGTCGCGGCCGCCGCCGCGATCGTTGGGCTGCTCCTGGTAGGAAGGGTTCTCCTTTCACAGGACGAGGACCAAGTGTTCGTTGCGGACAATTCCTATGTGACCGTGACGCTGCCCGACAGTTCGGTGGTGACGCTTTCACCGGGAACGCGATTGGTGGCAACCGTGGAGGCAGAACGTCGGGTTCAACTGAACGGACAAGCCT
>JBATMK010000261.1:0-9225 GCA_049289815.1 Flavobacteriales bacterium | reverse complement strand
CCTACAAGCCTGTGAAGGACACCAGTGTGGTAGCCATGTTCAAGTTGAACAAGGATCACGCTTCGGAGTTCTTGTTCAAGGATGCGTTCGGCGATGTGTTCATCCTGGCCTGGACCACCACCCCGTGGACCTTGCCCAGCAATACCGCCCTCACCATTGGGCCGAAGCTGGAGTATGTGCGCGTGAAGTCGTTCAACCCATACACGCACGAGCCGCAAACCATGGTGCTGGCGAAGTCCCGCCTGGGCGCCTACTTCAACGAGAAGAACCGCGACGCTTCTTTCGAGGACTACAAAATGGACGGGAAGAACATCCCGTGGAAAGTCGACGGTGAATGCTACGGCCATCAGCTTGAGGGCATCCGCTACGAACAGCTCTTTCCGTATGCGCGGCCGGAAGGTGGCGATGCGTTCAAGGTGATCAGCGGCGATTTCGTGACCACCGAGGACGGAACAGGTGTCGTCCACACCGCTCCGAGTTTCGGCACGGACGACATGCGCGTTGCGCGCCAACACGGAATCGGCACGTTGACGCTCGTGGACCTGCAAGGAAAGTTCACCAAGGAGATGGGTGAACTCGCGGGCAAGTACGTGAAGAATGAATACTACCCCGCCGGACAAGAGCCGGAGAAGAGCGTGGACGTTGAGCTCAGCATCAAGCTGAAGGAGATGGGCCGTGCCTTCAAGGTGGAGAAGTACGAACACAACTACCCGCACTGCTGGCGTACGGACAAACCGATCCTCTATTACCCGCTGGACAGTTGGTTCGTGCGCACCACCGCCCGCAAGGGTCGGTTGATCGAACTGAACAGAACGATCAACTGGAAACCCGAAAGCACCGGCACCGGCCGCTTCGGCAATTGGCTGGAGAACCTCCAGGACTGGAACCTCTCCCGCAGTCGTTATTGGGGCATACCGCTGCCGATCTGGCGCACGGAGGATGGGGATGAAGAGCTCTGCATCGGTTCATTGGAACAGTTGAAGGAAGAGATCGCCCGGGCGCTGAAAGCGGGGGTGATGAAGACCGATCCGTACGCATCCTTCGACCCGAAGGACATGAGCGAGGAGAACTTCGCAAGGGTCGACCTCCATCGCCCTTACGTGGACAACATCGTGCTCGTTTCGCCGGGCGGGAAGCCGATGAAGCGCGAAACGGATCTGATCGACGTCTGGTTCGATAGCGGCGCGATGCCTTACGCGCAGTGGCACTATCCGTTCGAGAACGATGTCACTTTCAAGGAAACGTTCCCTGCCGATTTCATCGCGGAGGGCGTCGATCAAACGCGGGGCTGGTTCTATACCCTGCATGCCATAGCCACACTGACCCAGGATTCCGTCGCCTACAAGGCCGTGGTGAGCAATGGCCTTGTGTTGGACAAGGTCGGACAGAAGATGAGCAAGCGCTTGGGCAATGCCGTTGATCCGTTCAAGACGCTGGACGAGTTCGGTGCGGATGCCGTGCGCTGGTACATGATCAGCAACGCCTCGCCCTGGGACAACCTGAAATTCGACGCTGAGGGGATCACCGAGGTGCAGCGCAAATTCTTCCGCGCACTCTTCAACACCTACAACTTCTTCGCCCTCTACGCGAACATCGATGGCTTCGATGCGCGTGCCCCGCAAGTACCGGTGAACGAGCGCACCGAGATGGACCGATGGATCCTCTCGCGCTTGAACAGCTTGGTGGTCGCCTGCGACCTTGCGTACAGCGACTACGAACCGACGAACGCGGCACGCGGGGTCCAGGACTTTGTTGTGGAAGACCTGAGCAACTGGTACGTGCGATTGAACCGCCGCCGATTCTGGAAAGGCGAACAGGGGGATGACAAGAACGCCGCTTTCCAAACGCTGCAGCGTTGTCTGGAAGTCGTTGCGATGCTCAGCGCACCGGTCGCGCCCTTCTTCAGTGATCGCCTGTACCGCGACCTCAAGGGTGGAAGCGTTCACCTGAGCGACTGGCCCGCGAGTGACACATCTGCGATCGATGTGGAACTCGAGGAACGCACCGCTCTCGCTCAAAAGCTGACCTCCCTGGCGTTGAGCATCCGGAAGAAGGAGGGCCATCGCGTGCGCCAACCGTTGCAGAAGATGATGGTCCCGGTCACCGATGAAAGGATGCGCCAACGGCTCGAGGCGATACGTGACCTGGTGCTGAGCGAGGTGAACGTGAAAGAACTGGTGATCCTCGACGCGAACGAAAGCAAGCTGAACAAGAAGATCAAGCCCGACTTCAAGAAACTTGGTGCGCGCATGGGCAAGCACATGAAGAGCGTTGCCGCTGCGGTGAACGGATTATCGCAAGCCCGGATCGCCGAATTGGAGAGCAACGGGCGAATGACCCTCGGCATCGAGGGCGGGGAAGTGGAACTGTTGCTCGACGACGTGGAGATCACCGCCGAGAACGTTCCGGGGTTGAGCGTTGCGAGTGATGGCCCTGTTACCGTGGCGCTGGACATCACCTTGAACGAGGCGCTCATCCAGGAAGGGGTCGCCCGCGAACTGGTGAGCCGGATCCAAACGCTGCGGAAGGAGAGCGGGTTCGCCGTCACGGATCGGATCGACCTCCGCATCCAACGCAATGGAGACCCGGCCTTCGAAATGGCCGTTGCGACCCACGCTACGCATATCGTGGCCGAAACCCTTGCGATCACCCCGGCCGACCAACTACTGGTCGCTGACCTGTCGGGTTTGGAGGCCTCCACCCACAACATCGCCCTGGACGAACGATCGGCGTGCCTGCTCAGCCTTGCCAAACGGGCCAATTGACGCGGGGATCCGTCTATATTCGCCGACCGATTTCCAAAGGGTAAGACCATGGCCAAGAAACCCGCTCCCAAGAAGACAGCCAAGCCAGTGAAGAAGGCTGCTGCCAAAAAGCCTGTTAAGAAGGCTGCGCCGGCGAAGAAGCCGGCCGCGAAAAAACCAGTGAAAAAAGCCGCACCGGCAAAGAAGCCCGTAGCGAAGAAGGTGGTGAAGAAGACGAAGCCCGCTACGAAGAAACCGATGCCCAAGGCCAAGAACGTGGTAAAAAAGCCTGTTGTGAAAGTGGTTGCCAAGGCAGCCCCGGTGAAAGCCGCTGCGAAGCCGGCGGCACCGGCGCCGAAAGCCGTTGCGGTGAAAGCCGCTCCGGTGAAGGAGGTCAAGCCCGCGAACGCCGCTGTTGCTCCCTCTGTGAAAGAGGGTCCATCGCCCCGGAAAAGGATCCGCAACCGCGGAAAGCAGGAGACCGTGAAAGCGCCACCGCATGTGGTGAAGCAGGTTTCCCGCCCCGCATTTCCCGCACCCCGGCCAGCAATGGCCAAGATCGCCAAGAACGTGAAGATCGACGACCGCGCCCGTTACAACGATGATGAGCTGGAGGAGTTCAAGGATATCATCAACAAGAAACTGGAAGAAGCCCGCAAGGACTACGACCTGCTGAAGCAGACACTGGCCAACACGGATAACAACGGCACCGACGATACGAGCCCATCGTTCAAGATGATCGAGGATGGTAGTGAAACTTTGAGCCGTGAGGAAACCGCCCAATTGGCCAGCCGTCAGGAGAAGTTCATCAAGCACTTGGAGGACGCCTTGTTGAGGATACGCAACAAGACTTACGGCATCTGCCGTGTCACCGGCAAACTGATCAGCAAAGATCGCCTGCGCCTTGTGCCCCATGCCACGCTGAGCATTGAGGCAAAGCAGCAGATGAGCACCTGAGGAAGGGGTTGGCGTGGCACGTGGCACATGGTAACACCATGGGGCACTGCTGATCGCTCGCCCGCTTTCCACCCGTTACAGCACGTGAAGCGCGCCATCGCCATCATCCTGCTGGTGCTCACCGCCGACCAGTGGTTGAAGGTTTGGGTGAAGCTGAACATGTTGTACGGTTCGGAGATCCCCTTGATCGGTGATTGGTGCCGCTTGCGGTTCATCGAGAACCCCGGCATGGCTTTCGGGCTGGCATGGGGCGGTGAAACGGGCAAGCTCTTGCTCACACTGTTCCGCATTGTTGCCGTGATCGGTATCGCGTGGTATTTGCGCAAGCTGGTCCTGCAAAAGCGGCATCGCGGATTGATCGCTTGCATGGCATTGATCTTCGCCGGCGCCATGGGCAACATCATCGACAGTGCGTTCTACGGCCTCATCTGGGACAAGGGGACCGTGCTAGACCCGCTCTCGGGGGCTCCTGTTGAGTACATCGGTGCCGCAGCGCTTTCCACCCCGGGCTATGCCTCTTTCCTGCACGGGTCGGTGGTGGACATGTTCTATTTCCCGATCATCCAGGACGCGCGTTGGCCCGATTGGGTCCCTTGGCTTGGCGGGCGGTACTTCACTTTCTTCAGTGCGATCTTCAATATCGCCGACGCATCGATCACCATCGGCGTGGCTTGCTTGATCCTGTTCCAAAAACGGTTCTATGCCGTGCCCAAGGACGGATTCCCATTCGCCACCACTGCACCAGCTGGACCGGCCGACGAGGTGAACACAAGCGCGGCCACCGAAGCAGCCAACGGAACGGCAACGGACCAAGCGGTTGACCCCGCGCAGCGCTGAGCCTGGTCAGCCTGGGATCTCCTGGGTCAACTCCACCAGAACCCCGTTCGCACTCTTCGGGTGCACGAAGCACACGAGTTTATTGTCGGCACCGTGTTTCGGTTCGTCGCTGAGCACTTGGAAGCCCGCTGCCTTCAGCCGCACCATCTCCTTCCGGATATCGGCCACTTCGAACGCGATGTGATGGACCCCTTCCCCGCGCTTGCTGATCGCCTTCGCGATCGGTCCGTCAGCCGTTGTGCTTTCCAGCAGTTCCACCTTATTGGGGCCGACCTTGAAGAACGAAGTGATCACACCCTCCGTCTCCACGGCTTCACGCTTGTAGCTCTCCACCCCTAACAACTCCGCATATATCCGCTCCGCAGCCGACAGGTCCTTGACAGCAATGCCGATGTGTTCGATGCGGATCATGAGGTGGTTCGGAATGAACAAGACCCTGCCCCCGCCGCAACGCGCCGGGTAACAGGGTCTTGGTAATGCGTTCCGTGCAGGGCGATCACTTCTTGATGAAGGTCTCGCCCATCTTCACGTCGTAATTCAAGTAGTAGAGGTCCTTCTTCATCGTGCTCACGTCCACCTTGTCGGCGTAACCGCGCTTCACGATGTTGCCATACTGGTCGTAGATCTCGTACAGGGTCGATGCGCTGAAAAGGATCTCCTTGCTCGGCTTGGCCGGGGTGAACGTGACCGGAATGACAGATGGGTCTGTGAACTTGACCGCTTCGCTGTAACGCGGACGCCGGGTGCTGTCCACTTGTTTCACACGGAACGTGTTCTCGCCGCTGTGTGGGGTCACTTTGAACTCATACGCATGTTCGCCTGGAGAACCAACACCCATCACCTCGCCGCATTTCACCCACTTGTTCCAACGCTTCTGCTCCACGAAGTACATCAACTCGCCTGTTTCGTTGGCGGTCACCCACTTGTACGTGCCATCGTTGCCAACACCCTGGCTTACGATATCGAAGGTGCTCTTCGGCCGCAAGACCTCGGGGTTCAACACGGTAGGGCTGCAACCATCCTTGTGCTTGATCTTCACCGAGACTGCTTCGCCGGGTTTCAGGTTGTAGTTGCCAAGGTCGATCTCGAACGCGCTACTGTTGATCTCGTCGGTGGCGATGAGGTCGTTCACGGTCACCTCGTAAACACAAAAGCCTACCCCAGCCTCACTGAAGGGGTTCTGCACGAAGAGGTTCTTGCCTTGGTAGTGGCCTTCGAGGACGAGAACACCCGCCCATGCAGGCGCCGAGATGAACGCAGCTGCAGAGGAAAGAGCCAAGGAGCGGAGCAGTGTTCTCATATGCGTTCCGGTTAACGGGGAGCCAAATCTAATTGCGCACCCAACGCCTTGGCAAGGGCTGTCAAGTGTTTACGTCGATAAAACATGGGCTTTTGTCGACGAAGATCCGGGGTTTGTCGGACGCGGGGCCACGCCCTAGTCGTGGTATTTCAGCACCCCGGCCCGCACTTGGGCATCGATGTGGTTCTCGATGGGCGGGATAGGGCAACTGTAGCGGTCGTTGTACGCGCAGTAAGGATTGTAAGACCTGTTGAAGTCAACGACCACGGTGGCCCCCAAGGGCGCCTGCAGGTCGAGATAACGCCCCCCGCCGTATGTCTCCTCCCCATTCGTCAGGTCGGTGAACGGAAGGAAGAGGTGTCCAGGATATGCTGGGTTCGGAACAGCATCCTCGTACACTGGCAGTGTAAAGTCCTGGTTGTTCAGCGTGAATGTGAGGGTGCCGTGCACCTTGTACATCGGAAGTCGTGTGGTGCTGGTCTTCATGGCGAAGGGCACGGGGTCTTGAGCGGCAGTGAAAGAAGCTTCAACCCAATAGGACCGGTCGGGAGCAAAACGCTGCAAGTGTGAGAAGTGCGCACGGTCAGCAGGCTTGAGCGGGGACTCCAGGCTGTCAGCGAACTCCGCATCCATGCGCATCCAGTACGCATTGACGCTGTCGCGCCAGGCAGTACTGTCCTGGGCGGAACCCATCCGCGCGGTTGACATCAACAACACCAGGGGGATCGCACGCACAAAAAGCATCACGAAGTGGGCTTGGTTCTCACCGCGTCCACCATGGCCTTCGCATCGCTTTCGTTGAAGCGGCCATCGGGCAGGTCTTCCACCACGAAGGTGCGGGCGCCCGACTTCACAACTTGCATGAAGTGCATGATGGTGCCGGCACCATCGGGGTACTCACTGCGGTAGAGCAGTAGCTCCGGTGTTTCCTCCACGATGCTGTTCTTCAATAGCATGTCGCGTTCCAGGTCCGCTTTCAAGCGCGCAAAGTCCGGCGCCATCTCGGTGATGATGATGCCGAAGTGTTCCCCCGCACGCACCTCCATGCGGCCCATCTCTTCGTTCATGACCGCCATGGCCGGTGTTCCTGTTTCCGGAACGTTCACCAGCAGCGGCATATCGTGTTGCGCCAGATCGATGTTGTTCGTAGCCGCGGCAACTGCGCTATCGTCAGAAGGCAATTCTGTCGAGGAGCTTGTACTCTCGCCGCAGGAGACGAGGATCATCAAGGATGCGATGAGCGGTAGCGTTGAATTCATGGCCCGAAAGTATCATGCAGCCTCACCCCCAACCCCACCGCGATGGAGAGGGGAGCTACTTCGCGACTTCGATCCTGGTTCCGGCGCTGTGACTTGAGAACTCGGGAGCATACATGCACATGGCGGTGGTGATGCCGGTGCTGAAGTTTCCGGCGTGCGTAACGCGCAGCGTGTACTCGAACACATAGGTGCCCGGTGCAATGCGGTCGAAGAAGAAGTTCATGCTCGCATCGCGGATGCTCTCGTAGTAGCCCAAACCACCCTGGTACTTGTATCCGCTGATCGCTTCGGTCGGCTCCAGTCCTGCGGCGCGCAGGTCCTTCATGTGTACGTAGTCCACGTAACGGTCGGTCCGTAGTTCGATCCGGATGGTGAGTTTGTCGCCCGCCTTCAGCGCACGCCCGGCGTTCAACGGGATCAGCCGCGCACCCGCATCGGTCTGTTCCGTGAGCATCACTTCCTTCCTGATGTTGAACGGGCTCTCGTGCGGCGTCACCTTGTCCATCTGTTCGAAGTATTGCCAATGCAATGCGCCCCAGCTTGGCTTGTCGGCTGTTGAAGTGATACTGACCTCCCCCATCCCCGGCTTGATCTCCGTTGCGTTCCATGTCCTCTCCATGGCACCAGTGCCGGGTTCTGAGCCGCCCTTCGACGGGCTCAGGGTGACAGAGCCTACTGTGATCGATGGTGCGTTGTTGTCGCTCAACCACTCGCTGCCGGTGAGCAGCAAAGCGTAGCAGGCTTCCGATGTCGCTTTCGTCGTCTTCCAGTCGGTGGTCTGTTTCAGCTTCAGCAAATAGGTGCGCAATGCGTTCACGCTGGTGTTGTCGTCGGCCACTTCGTGGAAGGCTTCGACCAAGAGCGCCTGCGTTTCCGCCGGGAAC
The DNA here is from genome assembly GCA_049289815.1 of Flavobacteriales bacterium. Lineage (GTDB taxonomy): Bacteria > Bacteroidota > Bacteroidia > Flavobacteriales_F > PHOS-HE28 > PHOS-HE28. Next base: position 1,244 of record JBATMK010000261.1, on the reverse strand, counting down.
TGCCACCAGTCGTAACCGCCCAGGAAATCCTTCCAGTACATGCCGAGTTCCTCGCTCTGGGTAGCCCGTTGTTTCAGCGACTCCATGATCAGCTGAGCCGTGGCCTTGTCGCCCAAACGGTACAGCGAGAGCGCGGCCATGGCTTGCTCTTGGAGGCCGTTGCGCAACCAAGTGGTGCGCAGGCGCTCCTTGTAGAATTCAACGGCACCACTTGTTGCTCCATCGATCGGCCAACGGGGGAAGAAGCTGCGCGCGTACAAGTAGTGGATGTCGTTGCCGTTTGGAACGTACTTGTCCATGTCCTCCTTCTTCGTGTGCCTTTGCAGTTCCCTGTATTCACGGTCCACCTCGTTATCGAGCCACTGCACTGCGTTCCGCAGCATCGCCTGCACCTGTCCATCGGGTCGCAGGTCGGCTGCGCCGAGTTGCTCCAAGTGCCCGAAGCCTGCCACGATGTGCTGGGTGATGTACCGGCTTTCCCGCATACCGGTCCACCATGGCCATGCGCCATTGCCCAGTTGCATATCGCTCAACTTCTTCAACGCTGCATCCTCCTCCGCGCTCATGCGCCCCAGGTCGAACAACAGGGCGATGCGTTCTTTCCGTTCGCGATCGCTCTTCGCGTTCAGCACCCATGGTGTTTCCGCCAGGATGATGTTCTTCAGGTCGGTGTTCTTTTCCAGCGCGCTCGCAAAAGAGGTTTCGCCGTTCCCCTTCCACTGCTCGAACACCTTTTTGATGGCAGGCCGCTCATTGACGATGTGCGCGGCCAACGCATTGGCGCAGTAACGACTGAAGGTCTGCTCGGCGCACTCGTGCGGGAACTCCATCAGATAAGGCAACGCTTGCACAGCGTACCACGCCGGGTTGGGCGTGTACTCGAGTTTGAGCGACTGATGCTTGAGGGTGGTGCTCGCGTTGTTCTTCAGCTTTTCCAGCGTGAACGTCTTCGTTCCAGCTTTGCTGCTCCACAAGGGCAGGCTCTCCGTCACCAACACTTTGTCCGTGAGGATTGGCAACGGTTTCTCTTCTCCATCGGAATGACCGCCAGCGTTCGCCGTGATGCGCACGCTCACCACATCAACCCCTTCCGGGATCGTGATGTCCCAACTCACGTTCGCACTTTGGCCGGGGGCAACGCTGAAAGGACGCTCAGCGCTTTTCAATCCGAATGAAATACTCACCGCCGCATTCGTGTATGGGTCATACAATTCCAACCCGGCGTTCCCCACTTGACTCCCTCC
>JBATMK010000260.1:0-3638 GCA_049289815.1 Flavobacteriales bacterium | reverse complement strand
GCCCAGCCCTCGGGCCAGGCGAGCGCCTCGGCTGTTGTGCGTTGCAGGCGCGTGCCCAAGAGGCGTGAGAGTCGAGCGGGTTGAAGGAGGACGTGTGCATCGGCCCCATCACCCAAGGTGCCCAACGCTTGTGCGAATGCGGGCTCCATCTTCAACGACTTTCCGCTTTTGAGTTGCAGCTGTGCTTCCTCGATCATGCCGGCGTCAGAACCGATCAGCAGCAGGCCTTGGGTCCACAACAGCATCACTGCTTGCAGGTCCGGCGATGGCTTCGCAGGGAAGACTTCCTCCGGGTTGAAGGTGCGACCAGCGGCGTCGGATGGGTTGCCGGTAACAATGCCCAACAACTGCGGCCAGGGCGCATCGCGATCATCCGCCGGGCCGGCGATAATGCCGAGCCAACCCACGTCCTCGCCGCGACGGAGGACGGCGAACAGTGGAGGCCTTGCACTCTTGACCACCGCTCCTGCACGGAGTACACGTGCCACCAACGAGTCAAGCGCAACAGCGCTTTTCCGATCGCTCATGGCCGCCCACAACTGGCTGGCTCCGGTGAAGTTGTTCCATGCATTGGCACTGCCGCTCAGCTCCAGGATCAGTGCACTTTCACTCGGCACCGCGTTCCAAGGATCGGCGATGCCCGATGCGGGCTTCAGCCATTCAACGAACGTCCAAGCCGTACCACCGACGATGCCTGCCAACAAGAGCCAGAGAAGGGTTCGACGCACGTGACGAAAGTAGGATCGCCCATACCCCAGCGCCTGTTGGCAGCGGGCGCCTGTGCACAGCGGCGTGTGGACGCTCAGAGCGCGCTTTGCAGATCGGCCTTCACGTGGAACGACCGGCGATGGTGCGGGGTGGGACCGAGGTGCCGCAGCACCGCACGATGCTCTTCGGTGGGATAGCCCTTGTTGGTGGCCCAGCCGAATTCCGGATGCTCCGCATGCAGTTGTTGCATCAGTTCGTCGCGGTGAGTCTTGGCCAGCACGCTCGCTGCAGCGATGCTCTTGAAACGGCCATCGCCTTGAACGTGGCACACGTGGGCAATGCCGAAGTAGGGTGTGAAGCGATCGCCATCGATGAGCAGGAGTTCGGGCCGCAGCTTCAACCCATCAATGGCGCGATGCATAGCCAGGAACGAGGCCTGCAGGATGTTGAAGCGATCGATCTCCTCCGGCGAACACATGGCCACGCACCATGCCAGCGCCTGTTGCTCGATCCGCGGTCGGAGCCGTTCCCGGTGGGCCTCGCTCAATTGCTTGCTGTCGTTGAGCCCCGGCAAGCGGATGCGCGGTGGCAGGATCACCGCTGCCGCCACCACCGGCCCTGCGAGACATCCACGACCGGCTTCATCGCATCCGGCTTCCACAGCCCCGAGCAGGTGATATGCCGCCAGCGCCATGTCGTCAGTGCTTCACTCCATCCATCATGCGCTCGAAGGAGGCCCAAAGATGAGCGGCGGTATTGTCCCAGGTGAACTGCTGCGCGCGCACGATCCCGGCCTGGGCCGAACGCTCGCGCAACAACGCATCGTTCCTCAGCAGGGCCAGGCCTTCGGTGATGCTCTTCACATCGAACGGATCGCAGTACACCGCTGCATCACCCGCGACTTCCGGAAGACTCGTTGCGTTGGCCGCCAGCACGGGCACACCGCACTTCATGGCCTCCGCCACAGGGATACCGAAGCCCTCGAAGTAGCTCACATAGGCAAGGGCCAACGCGCCGCCGATGGCTTTGCGCAGCGCCAGCTGCCCCAGACGTCCGGTGAAGATCACGCGGTCCTTGTGGCGCACTTGTTCCCAGGCCACCTTCATCCGTTGATCCCACCAGAAGGCTTCGCCGACGATCACCAACTTCAGCGGTGCCGGGTCAAGTTCCACGAGGGCATCGAACGCCAGCAGGAGCCGTGCGATGTTCTTCCGCGGTTGCAGCGAACCCACACAGAGGAAGTATGGATCACCACCAGCGATCGCGGATCTCGCGTCCTGGCGCTCCTGGGCATCGCAAGGCGTGAACGCATCCGCAACACCATTGTGCGCCACATCGATCTTCTCCTCAGCCACCCCGTAACACTCTTGGATATCCTGCTTGCTGAAGTGCGAGACCGTTGTGATGCGCCGGGCCTTTTCCGCGAAGCGCGGGAACCACTTGCGGTAGTAGTTGCGGTAAGCCTTTGGCAGGTCGGCAGGGTAGTGCTCGAAATTGAGATCGTGCATCACCGCCAGCTGCGGTACATCGGTGCGCGTACTCAGGTAGCCATCCGGGGAGATGAACGCGTCCACCTTCAACTTCCCCAGCAGCACCGGAAGCCGGTATTCGAACCACAGGACGTACAGCAGCGGGTGGCGGGTCGGCGGCCAAAGTGAATGTGCATGCACGTTGGGGCCATAGATGAACCGTGCGTCCGCCGGGCGATCGAAAATGAAATGGAACTCATGCTCGGGATGCTGGCGCGTGATGCGCGACAACGTCTCGTGCGCGAACCAGCCGATGCCTTCCAGCTTGTCGGGCAATAAGAGACGCGTGTTGACCGCTATGCGCACACTGCGAAGAAAGGCCCTTCAGGCCTGAGGCGCATCTTCGCACTCCCGACACGCCGGGTTGGATCACATGCGCCGCACCTTCCTTACCAACCTCGCCTTGGTGCTGGTGCTCAACCTGCTGGTGAAGCCCTTCTACATCCTGGGCATCGATGCCGAGGTGCAGGAAAGGGTGGGCGTGGAGGTGTATGGCGGCTATGCAGCGTTGCTGAGTCTCAGCTTCCTCTTGAACATCCTCCTGGACCTGGGCATCACCAATTACAATACGCGGCATGTGGCCCAGAACGATGGCGCGTTGCAGGAGCGGCTCGGTGGCGTGCTCGGTATCCGCTTGCTGCTTGTCGTGCTGTACGCGGTGGTTACGTTGGTCAGTGGGTTGATCCTCGGTTTCGGAGCGGAGCAACTGGCCATGCTCGGTGTCCTCATCGGTAACCAGGCCCTCGCCGCGACCATCCTATACCTGCGCAGCAACCTGGCCGGTGCGCAACGCTATGCGCAGGACAGCTTGTTGAGCGTGCTTGACCGCGTGCTGCTGATCGGCATGTGCGCCTGGTTGTTGTGGGGGCGTGCTGATCACATGCCCTTCCGGATCGAGTGGTTCGTATGGGCGCAGACCATCGCTTACGGCGTTGCGCTGTTGGTGGCGCTGATCATGGTGGTGCAACTCGGTGCCAGTGCACGGGTGCGGTGGAAGCCTGATCTCAGCAAACGCATCCTGCGCGAGAGCTTTCCTTACGCCTTGCTGATCCTGTTGATGACGATCTACTACCGCGTGGACACGCTGATGCTCGAGCGGATGCGCCCCGATGGCGCGGCCCAGGCCGGCACGTACGCACAAGGCTTCCGGTTCTTCGAGGCGCTCAACATGCTGGGATACTTGTTCGCGGGATTGCTGTTGCCCATGTTCAGTCGCATGCTGAAGGAGCGCTCCGATGTTGCACCGCTCGTGGGTCTTGGCTGGCGGTTGATGCTGGCCGGATGCCTTGCGGTGGCGGTCGGTGGCCTGTGTTGGGGCGGCGAGATCATGGGCCTGCGGTACGCGCATGCTTCGGAAGGCGCCGTGGTTTCCTTCTCGCTCCTCATGTGCTGCTTCACGGC
>JBATMK010000259.1:0-10420 GCA_049289815.1 Flavobacteriales bacterium | reverse complement strand
GTGGTAGTTCGTGCAGTTCATCCACGTCCATGGTCAACAGACTGCGGTCGATCGGCAACGCAATGACCTTGTCGTCGCGTTCGCCGGCATCGATGAGGTTGATGATACCGATGGGCTCCACCTCCAGTACGGTGCCCGTGGGCAGTGCGGGGCAGAGCACGAAGATGTCCAGCGCGTCCCCATCGCCACCTTGGGCCTGGTCCATGAGCGTGCCCGGTATGTAGCCGTAGTTGGCGGGGTAGGGCAGGAATTTGATCCGGCGGGGTTGTCCGTCGCGCTCGCCGATGGGGAAGGTCTTCGTCGCCTCGTCGTACTCGCGTTTCTCACTGGAACCCGCTGGGATCTCGATGACGGCGTTCACGTGGCCGTTCGCGCTGAAAGCAGGAAAGGCCTTGTGATCCATGATCCGCGTTGCACTCATACCGCGAAGGTGCAACGCAGCGGGCCGATGAGCTGTTCCCTCTGGCTCAGCGCAGGCTGTAGCTCAAACTCAGCAGCGCGCCAATACCCGTGGAACGGCGGGTGACATCGCCGCCGGAGTACGCGTTGATCAACTGTCCACGGATGCACGGTTCGAGGCCGACGGACCATGCCGCATTGAACCGATACCGCACATATGCCCTTGCCGTGTAACCGAACACGAGAGAGCGGAAGGGTTGGTCGGCCAGATCGGTGTAGCCGTCCCATGCATTGTTGGGCAAGGCACCGCGGCGTCCGCTCAGCACACCGAGGAATGGACCACCGCGCAAGCCGAGACTCCAGCGCCCTTGCACCAAGTGCGCATCGAACAACAGCGGGATCTCCAGGTAACTGACCACGTTCACGTGCGTGCGCGCCTCGCTCTCCAGCGTGGTGGTGGCAACGGTATCCACTCCCACGCCCAGCGTTGAAATGGGGGTGTTCACCTGCTGCGTGATGTATGCCGTATCACCACCGACGGTATCGATGCCCACGACGATCGTCACCGTTGTGTCGAAGGTCTGGAGGAAGTAGTAGTTCCGAAAGTCGATGTCCGTCCGGAAACGGTCCGCCTCGCTGAAGTGCTCGGCGTATTGGCTGTAGTGGATCCCTGTACCGATGCCCGTGTTCTTTCCCATGCGCATCAGTTCCACACCGAACGTGGCGGTACGCGAGTTCGTTAGTGCGTTGGTCCATTGTACACTGTTGCCGCCCGCATATGTGCTGCCTGTTGAGAGCACACCAGCCATTGCACTGATCTCCCAGCGACCGGTGGGATCGGCACGGGGAAGTTCGATGGGGGCGGTTGAAGCGAGGCTGGTATCCCCGGTGGGCGCCAGTGCGACTTCTGTCGGGGCTTCGGCCGTTTTTTCCGTGGTCACCGACGGACCGGAACCTTCTGCGGCCGGGGGTGCATCGGTTTGAACGGGAACGGTGACGTCGGCCTGGATCGCAACTTCGGCCCCCGCGTGATCGCCATGGTCCGTTGTCGATTCCGCCGCCGATCCTGTTGTTCCTTCTTGGACCGGTTGAACCGTTCCAACTGTTTCTCCTCCGGATCCTGAGGGTACAACATCCATGACCAGCTCCGGAACGTTGGATGCGTTGCTCGATACGTCCGAAGCATCAGCCACACTAGTTGAAGTTGGAACGTTCGTTGCGGGGCTCGTACGCAGAGGCTTGGCCAAGCGTTTGTGCTCACTGTTCCCGTTCTCAGTGCGATCGGCTTCCGCAGTTGCAAGCGGCGCGGCTTTGAGATCAGGAATGCCGTTCGTTGCACCCTGCTCACCAGCAGCGGCAGTGTTCACGGATCGCGCTTCAGTTGTTTCCGAGGTGGTTTGTCCTCGTGCGGGGATCTCGTTCCGGGCGGCTTGAACCACTTGGCTTTGCACATCATCTACCGTGGTACCGCTCGCGGCCCACCATGCACCAATTCCGAGCAAGAGCACGGCACCAGCCGCCCACGGCAGCCAGGTGACTTTGCGTTTGCGCTCTGCGCTCAGCGATCGCTGCACATCGAGCCAATGCGTTTCGTCGAACGGGAACTCGCGCTCGGCCAGCTTGCGGCGGCTGAGCTCATCGAAGTTGTCCGGTGTGTTCATCGTAGTGCGACTTTTTGCGTGCTGCTATGGGCCAGCTCCGCGAGCGCGCGCTGCAGGATGCCGCGCGCGTGATTGACATGCCATTTCGAGGTGCCCTCGCTGATGTCCAGCAGCTGCGCGATCTCCGCGTGGCTATGGCCGTCGATGGCAAAGAGGTTGAAGACGTTGCGCGACATGGGTGGAACCCGCAGCAACAGATCGGCGAAGGCTTCAGCTTCCATGTGCTGCAGGTATTCGTTCGCTTCCGCGGCATTGCTTCCTTCCGATCCCTCATCCAGCGATTCCACTGCCTTGCGTTGCCGGGTACTGCGGAAGGCATCGATCACGGTATTGATCACCACGCGCCTCGCCCAGGGCTCGAAGGGTACCGCCGGCCTACGCTCCCCGATGCGATCGAGGATCTTGAGGAAACCAGCGTTCATCATGGCGACTGCGTCCTGTTTGTTGCGTTCGTAGCGCGTGCATACCGACATCATCATCGGGTACAAGGCCTTGTACAACTCGTACTGTGCCTTCGCATCCTTGCGGATGCAGCGTGCTATGAGGTTCTCTTCCATTCCCATCGATGTGCGGAAGGGCCCCCGACCGCTCGGGAGCCCTTCCAACACCTTCTTTTCCTCCTCAGTTCGCCTTCACGAAGCGCTGGCTGATGGCCTGCTTGCCATTCGCGATGCGCAGCAGGTACAGTCCAGGCGCGAGGTCATCCGTGCTGATGCGCATCTGGTTGCGGCCATCCAGCAGCGAACGTTTTTCGTTCATCATCAGGCGGCCGTTCGCGTCGGTCACGGTCACGTACACCTGTCCCTGTTGGGCATCGCTCAGTGCGATGTTCAGTTCATCCGTTGCCGGGTTCGGCCAGGTGGCGATACCCTCGGCGATGGTGTGATCGGCCACACCCTGTGCCACTTGGTTCTGCACATTGATGGTGAAGCCCTGCAGGCGTTGGCCACCGCCACCGGTGAATCCGGTGTACATGCCGTTGCTGTCCACGGAGATCGAATCGCAGGACGTGCTCGTGCATCCTGCTCCATCATCGATGGTGAGGCACAACACATAGGGACCACCGTTGGCATATTGGTGCGTCGGGAACGGATCGGTGGACGAGGTGCCATCACCGAAGCTCCAGAGGAAGCTGTAGGTGCCAGAACCACCGGTGCTCAGGTTCCAGATCCACAGTTCGTTCGGGATGGGCTGCGGACCGTTCAAGCTGTCGACCGTGTAACCCTGGAACACCCAGAAACCGGCCTGGCAAGGAGAGTTGTTGCTGCCAACACAGTCGCAGTTCGCGTCCCACATGTCGTTGCTCGTGTTCGGGTCGTTGTCATTGCAGGGTGCGCCGGGCATGTCGGGGCCATTGAGCACGTTGTTGCAGTCGTAGGCATTGAGGAACACACCGGCGCAGATGCATGCTGAGTTCCAGGTGTCCTGCACGGTCAATGAATCGCCGTCGTTGCAAGGCGTACCAGGCATGTTCGGACCGAACGGAATACCAAGGCAGTCCGTGAGGAAGTTCGTCGTATCGGCGCAGATGCAATTGGCGGTCCAGAGACCGGTGAAAATTGCCCCGTTCAAGGTGTCGGTGCACGCGGTTCCCGGCTGGGCATTACCGTTCAGCACACCGAGGCAGTCGTATTGGCCGCCCAAGGGAGTGCCGGTACATCCGCAGTTGGCGTTCCACGTATCGTTCACCGTCAAGGAATCGAGATCATCGCAGGCGGTGCCGGGCATGGCAGGGCCGTTCAATACACCGAGGCAATCGAAGTTGAAGAAGTTGCCGCTGTCGCCATCGCAAATGCAGCTGACGTTCCAGATGTCGTTCACCGTGAGTGTATCCCCATCATCGCAGGCCGAGCCGATGATGTTGGTGCCGTTCAGGATGCCCAAACAGTCCACCCATGTTGAACCCGAACAAACGCAGTTCATCCCCCACGTATCGTTCACGGTCAGCGAGTCGCCATCATTGCAAGGGGTGCCTGGCATGCTGGGTCCGTTCGGGATACCGTTACAGTCCAGGTTCGATCCATTGCAATTGATCGTGTACGAGGTGTAGACGGTGTCCATCAAGAAATTGAACGATGTGCCGTCATACAGTGTCTGGATGGCACCGCCGCATTGTGTGCTCAGTTGGATCACGGGCTGTTGCGAAGCGAGCGCAAGGATCGTGGAGAATGTGCAGTTGTTCGAATCGACCGGAATGTCGATGTTGATGACCGGCAATGTGCCATTGATGGTCTGCACGTTGACCGTCTGTCCTTGGTAGCATGGCACGACCACACCGGAAATGACCCAGTAGTAGGGTTGTTGGGCCATGGCGCCTGCGGAGAGCAGGCCGGCGATGCCGAAAGCGAGTGAGCGAAGTGTGGATCTCATGGTAGAGCGTAGGTTTTCGGTTGTTCGTTCAACTCCATACACGGCGTTCACGGCCTTGAGGTTGGGTCGGCCCTCACATTTCGTCCCTTAACCGATCGACCGGTCGATCAATCCATCGTCGGCTTCATTGGGAAGGGTCACTTTCAACTGCGGTGTCCGCTTCATTTCCTGTTCGATGCTCCAGACGGCGTTCGCGTTCCGGGCCCACGCCCGTCGTGCAATGCCGTTGTTCACATCCCAGTGGAGCATGGCCTTCAAGCGCCGGTCGCTGTCGGGGCTGCCGTCCAGCACCATCCCGAACCCGCCGTTGATCACTTCGCCCCAACCCACGCCACCGCCGTTGTGCAAACTGATCCAAGTTGCGCCGCGGAAGGCATCCCCAACGAAGTTCTGCACCGCCATATCGGCCGTGAAGCGCGACCCGTCCCGGATATTGCTCGTTTCCCGGTATGGGCTGTCCGTTCCGCTCACGTCGTGGTGGTCACGGCCCAGGACGATGGGTGCGCTGATAGTGCCTGCCTTGATGGCGGCGTTGAACGCTTCAGCAATGCGGACGCGGCCTTCGCTATCGGCATAGAGGATGCGGGCCTGGCTGCCCACCACCATTCTGTTCTGCTGCGCGTTCCGGATCCAATGCAGGTTGTCGGCGATCTGCTGCGCGATCTCCTGTGGAGCATCCTTGAGCATCGTTTCAAGAACATCACCTGCAATGCGATCGCTCGTGGCCAGGTCCTTTGGGTCACCGCTGGTGCATACCCAACGGAACGGTCCGAAACCGTGATCGAAGCACATTGGGCCCATGATGTCTTCCACGTAGCTCGGGTAGCGGAATTCCTCGCCCTTCAGCCCGCCGATATCCGCACCTGCCCGCTTGCTCTCCAGCAGGAAGGCGTTCCCATAGTCGAAGAAGTACATGCCTTGATCGGCCAACCGGTTCACTGCGGCCACGTGGCGCTTGAGCGTCTCCTGCACACGCTTTTTGAACGTCGCGGGGTCCGATGCCATGAGTGTGTTGCTTTCCTCGTAGCTCAAACCAACCGGGTAGTAGCCACCGGCCCACGGGTTGTGCAAACTCGTTTGATCGCTGCCCAGATCCACCTTGATGTGCCGTGCGGCCAGGCGCTCCCAGAGATCCACGATGTTCCCAAGGAAGGCGATGCTATGCGCCTCGCCTTTCTTCTGCCATGAAAGGGCGGCATCGATGCATGCGTTCACGTCGCTGATCACCTCATCCACCCAGCCCTGGCTTTGGCGTTTGTGCGCTGCGGTGGCGTTCACCTCGGCGCAGATCGTCACCACACCCGCGATGTTGCCTGCCTTCGGTTGTGCGCCGCTCATGCCACCAAGGCCTGATGTCACAAAGAGCCTCACCCCCGGCCCCTCTCCGGTGGAGAGGGGAGGCAGCATGCGGCAGGCGTTCAGCACCGTGATCGTGGTGCCGTGCACGATCCCCTGTGGACCGATGTACATGTAGCTGCCCGCGGTCATCTGGCCGTACTGCGAAACGCCCAGCGCGTTCATCCGCTCCCAATCGTCCGGCTTGCTGTAGTTGGGGATCACCATGCCGTTGGTCACCACCACGCGCGGGGCATCGGTGTGGCTGGGGAAAAGGCCAAGGGGATGGCCGCTGTACATCACCAGTGTTTGCTCATCGCTCATCTGGCTGAGGTACTGCATGGTCAAGCGGTACTGCGCCCAGTTCTGGAACACCGCACCATTACCCCCGTACGTGATCAACTCATGCGGGTGCTGCGCCACGGCCGGGTCCAGGTTGTTCTGGATCATCAGCATGATGGCCGCTGCCTGCTTGCATTTGGCCGGGTACTCGTTGATGGGCCGCGCATGTATCGGGTGCTCAGGCCGCAAGCGGTGCATGTAGATGCGCCCGAAGTCCTTCAACTCCTTGGCGAACTCCGGCGCCAGCGTAGCATGGTGCTTTTTTGGGAAGTACCGAAGCGCGTTCCGCAGTGCGAGTTTCTTCTCTTCCGCAGTGAGGATGTCCTTGCGCTTGGGTGCATGGCTCACCCCAGGATCCAGCGGGCGGGCGGGGGGAAGAACATCGGGGATGCCTTCGATGATGGTTCGCTGGAGATCCGTGTGGGCGATCGATGTAGCAGCTGGCATGCTTCAAAGATGAAGCTCTCACCCCAGCTTCCCCTTCTTCGCCTTGTCGTGGTAGCCGTACGGGCAATGCCTGCACCCGCTTTGGCAACAATGCCCGCGCTTCAGGTGGTACTGCTCGGTGAAGACGATATAGCCCTCCTCGCTGAAGTAGTAGTCGCCCGGCTCGAAGCCCATGCGCCGGAGGCGCTCGGTGCGCTCCGGATGGTCGTCTTTCGGCGGTTCGGTGGCCATGTGTTTCATCCCGACAGGTCGGGGTGTCGGCGAAGGTCGGGACCGGGTGCATTGATCGGCCCTCTTGCTGCGTTCTATCCACCAACGATCGTTGATGGACCGGTGGATGGATCGTGGAAAACGCCCTGTAACCCCCGGTAGTTTTGACTTCTGTTGTCCCCAGTCTTTTCCCGCATGGACCTTGTTGGATCGTTGAAAACCGGTTTCGCCGCACTGTGCCTCACGGTGGTGCTGCCGCTTTTTGCGCAGAGTTCGCCCCCGGCCGATCCCCCCAGCGGTGACCGCCTTACGGCCGAGGACTACATCGAATTGTGGAAGAGCGTTGCGGTGGAGAAGATGAAGCAGCATGGGATCCCGGCCAGCATCACCCTGGCGCAAGGCCTGCTGGAAAGCGGCAACGGCAACAGCGAACTGGCGCGCGAGGCCAACAACCACTTCGGCATCAAGTGTACCCCCGACTGGAGCGGCGGCAAGAGCTACCACGACGATGATCGCAAGAACGACTGCTTCCGCAAATACCGTGATGCAGCCGATAGCTACGAGGACCACAGCAAGTTCCTCCAACGCCCGCGCTATGCCTCACTGTTCGAGCTGCGCACCACGGACTACAAAGGCTGGGCACATGGCCTGAAGAAAGCAGGCTATGCCACCGACCCCGCTTATCCACGCAAGCTCATTGAACTGATCGAGCGCTACGAGCTGAACAAGCTTGATGAAGGACAGGACATCAGTTGGAGGAAGCAGGAGACCAGTAACGCGGGGATCGATGGCAAGGAGCGGTCCGTGGGTCGTTCGCGTGAAAAAAAGCAGAAGAAAAGCCGTGTGGGCGATGAGGAAGTCACGGTGAATATCGGTCAGGGCAGGCTTGTGGAGAAGTTCGAGGGCCGGGTGAAGTTCACCCGCGCCAAGGCGGGCGATTCGATCAAGAAGATCGCGGCTGACATGGAAACCATGCCCGGTTGGGTAGCAGGTTGGAACGATCTGGACAAGGATGCTGCACTGGATGAAGGCCAACTGGTCTTCCTCTCGCCCAAGTTGAACAAGAGCAAGCGCAGCGCAACGCACGAAGTGCGCGCGGGCGATTCGCTCTGGAGCATCAGCCAACAGTATGGTGTTAAGCTCTCGAAGCTCTGCGCCTACAATAGCCTGAAACCGACCGATGCCTTGCGCACCGGGATGGTGGTGCATTTGCGCAAGCCCAGGAAGTAGGGTCCCGCGATCAGCTGGCGCCCATCTTCACCAGCATCAGTGCCGCAATGTTGCGTGCGCGATCTTTCGCTTCCTGCACCTTTGGACCACTGAAGTGATCGTCCAGCGTTGCATGAAAGTGGAGCAGCCATCGCTCCATGTGATCTGCCGTGATCGGGCGCAAGCGGTTCATCTCAAGGTGCTTGCCCATCACATCACCGTCGAAACCGCGTGCGCCAAAGAGCACCATTTCCCAGAACGCGGCTATGCGTGGCAAGTGCGATCGCAGATCAAGGTGCTTGAAGTGATGTGCAAGGAGCTCGTCTGCCAGCAACCTGGCGTAAAGGTCCTCCAAGCACATGCGCACCTCGGCCGGCGTCGTGATGTCCTTCGTGGTGCTCAAGGTGCTGCATTGGTCAACGACACCGCGCTCAACGCCCCGTTGGCCGATCCCGATACCATTTCCACCGTCCCATCCTTGTTGATGTCGCCGACCGCGAAGTACCTGCCTCCGCTCAACGGCATTCCGGGAAGTACCGCACCGCTGCCATCCATGATCCAGCATCGTTCATCGTTCGCGCAGCTAACGGCAATGCCGTTCCTGCTCTTGGCAATGGGGATGATGCGCGCCGCACCATCCAAGGTGCACCCGAACGAACGCGCCCATGACGGGGCTGAGGGACCTTCGGACACCAGGCTATCCCCATTGGTCCGCAAGATCCCGCCGGTGCCGTCGGCGTCCACATCACCATAGGCGACGCTGCCTATCGCAGCGCGGCCAAGCTCTTTCACCTCACCGTCGATGGTCCCGCTCTTCACAGCACCACTGCTGTCGGTCCAAATGATCGCGCAACTACCGATGGAGATCCCCATGCGCACATCGAGCACAGTGGCACCGCGCGGCAACTTCAACCGTGCGGCATGGCGTGGTGCGCCCTTGCGATCGAGCAAGTGCACGTTTCCATCGTGATCCGCGACGAAGAGGAAGTCATTGTTCTTCACACGCAGGTGCCGCACAGGTCCGTCGCTCACGGCGGTCATGCGCGAAACCGACCAGCCCGTCACGGGCTTGCCGTCGGGCATCAGGTTCACCACTCCGGCCTCTTCGGTGGGTACCAGTATGCGGTAATCCTTTTTCCCATCGTAGTCCAACACAGCGAGCGGGCCACTGGCTTTTTCCTTCAACGTCATCGGCCAACCTTCCACATCCTTGCCGTTGCGGTCGATCATGTACACGCGCTGCGCGGTGTTGAAGAGCAGCTGCAATTTGCCGTTCTTGAAACGGTCCACCTGCTTGACGCTACCGAGAATGGGACCGTCCAGTTCGCGCGTCCACATCACCTTTCCGGTACTGCTCACCGCTGTCATTCCATGGTCGGTGTCCTGGGCGAGAACATATCGTGTTCCCGTGCTGTGGTCCAGCACCAGGTCGGGATCGCGGGCAAGCGGTGCCCGCAACGTGATGCGCCAGAGGGCCTTGCCCGCGACATCGGTGGAAGGAGCGGAAGCGAGCGCCCCACCGTGCTGCAAGCGGATGTTGATGTGGTGGAAGCCGTGTTGCCCGGGTGAAAGTTGCAGGGAGAACCCGGAGAGTTGGGCAACAGTGCTTTCGTATCCGTTCCACTGTGTGGAACCTTCGGTGTTCAGGTGCTGTTCCATCCAGGCGCTCGTTGCACCAACGTTGCACCAGTAAGTCCGTCCGCTCTCCGCCGTTATGCTCTCGAAGAATTCCGATGCATGGATGTCAGCGGCCAGCGAGGTACCATCGGTCCATGCGTCTATCGATCGCTCCAAGGCCCGGCGATCCTTCGCCATCACCACTTTATCGCCGAGCAAACACCACTGTGGGGAAGTGATCGCATCGAAGGGCGGACCCAACAACAGGCCGAACGGGTCCTGCAACGGAAGCGTGTTGATGCGTACGGTTCGGTACACCACGCTATCGCAAGCTGCCGCGCCGCACAGGGTGAACAGTGCTTTCTCGGCTGCGCCAGGGTCGCCTGCCTGCAGCACCACATAGTCGGTGGTCGCTGTATCCCCAACGGTTGTTGCGAAGGCCATGGACCCTTGAACCCAATGGAACAGTGCTTCGGCGTGCAGGCTATCGCCTTGTGCTACGGTGGCCTGGTCCGCGAGCCAGCGCTTCGCATCACTGATGTTCTGCACGGAAAGAAGTTGTGTGTTGGCAGGCAACACGCGCAGCACACCGTTGTGTCCGATGCCCTGGTCGTCGATCGCACTCAAGGTCGTGTTGCGCACAGCTGGCATCAGCAGTCCGCTCAGCAACAATGCATCGGGTTTGCTGCGGAGGTCGAGCGCCGCCCAGCCCTCGGGCCAGGCGAGCGCCTCGGCTGTTGTGCGTTGCAGGCGCGTGCCCAAGAGGCGTGAGAGTCGAGCGGGTTGAAGGAGGACGTGTGCATCGGCCCCATCACCCAAGGTGCCCAACG
>JBATMK010000258.1:0-44213 GCA_049289815.1 Flavobacteriales bacterium | reverse complement strand
GTTACTACGTGCGTGCCGATTGGGCCTGGGGCATCGACGATGGTGTGATCCTTCCGGCGGTGTTCTACTTCTCACTGGCACTGGATATTTGATCCGCCATGTCCACCTCCACCATCCTGCTGCTCATCCTCACGGGGTTGCTGGCGGGCAGTCTCAGCGGGTTCGTAGGCGTGGGTGGTGGCATCATCATGGTTCCTGCACTGGTTTGGTTACTCGGTTATTCGCAACACCAGGCACAGGGCACCAGTCTGGCGGTGCTTGTCCTGCCAGTGGTCATTTTTGCCGCCTGGAATTACCACAAAGTGCATCCGCTGGACCTGAAAGCCGTTGGCATCATCGCGGGCGCCTTCTTCATTGGTGGTTACATGGGCAGCAAAATGGCTTTGGCCTTACCAGCTGATGCGGTGAAGAAGGTCTTCGGTGTGATGATGATCGTGGCTGCCATCAAGCTGATCTTCGGCAAGTGATCGATCGGGTCAAGGAAGCCGTTGCGCGCTCGTACCCGGAACTGGTCCGGCTGCGCAGGCATTTGCACGCACATCCGGAGTTGAGCTTCCAGGAAACGCGCACCATGGAGTTCGTGACCGACGCTCTTCGCGCAGCAGGTATCGAGGTGCGTGCAGGCGTTGCCGTTACCGGGGCGATCGCCACGATCAAGGGTGAGGGTGGTCCCGGCGATCGGCTGGTCGCTTTGCGCGCTGATCTGGATGCCTTGCCCATCACGGAACAGAACACCTGCGACTATCGCAGCACGAACCCCGGCGTGATGCACGCCTGTGGCCACGACGCCCATACCGCCATGGTGATGGGCGCTGGGCTGGTGCTGCACGAACTGCGCAAGGACTGGCGAGGCACCGTCCAACTCGTCTTCCAACCCGGTGAGGAGAAGATCCCCGGTGGTGCCCAAATGCTCTTGAACGAGCATGCCTTCGGTGAGCACCTGCCGGATGGCATCATCGCACAGCACGTTACGCCGGAACTCGTGGTCGGGAAGCTTGGTTTCTGCGAAGGTCCGTTCATGGCCAGCAGCGATGAGCTTTACGTGACCGTGATCGGCAAAGGTGGCCATGCGGCCATGCCCGAGAAGCTCATCGACCCGATCAAGATCGCCTCAACCTTGCTGCTGACGCTGCGCGATGAAGTGGCCAAGCGCGTGCGTGCGGACCAGCCTTGGGTGATGAGCTTCGGCAAAGTGATCGCGGACGGAGCAACCAACGTGATCCCCAACGAGGTGCAGCTCACCGGCACATTGCGCGCGTTCGATGAATCCTTCCGCAGCGAACTGCATACGGAGATCCCGCGCGTTGCTCAGGAACTGTGCTCGGCCAAGGGCGGCAGTTGCGACTTCGAAGTGCGCAAGGGCTATCCGGTGCTCATCAATGATCCCGCGCTCACTGCACGTTTGCACGCCCTTGCCATCGACTATCTCGGGGCCGACAATGTGGTGCGCATGGACAGGCGCATGGGTAGCGAAGACTTTTCTTTCTACACGCATGTCATGCCCGGTTGCCTGTTCCGGTTGGGTACCGGAGTTCCCGGCGCAGCTCTACGTGGATTGCACACGCCCACCTTCGATATCGATGAAGCGGCGCTAGCGATCGGCTGCGGGATGATGGCCTTGGGGGCGATGCGCGAACTCGCTTCCTAGTTCGCCACTTCGCTCAGGAACTTCAGCCGCATGAACCGCAATTCCTCATCGCTGAAGTCGCCATTGAATTCCTCCCGGGCGGCTTCCAGGCTGTCGCTCTCGGAGCTGCGGAAGTAATCCATGATCTCTTCCTGTTGATCGGTCTCCAGCACCTCGTTCAGGTGGTAGCTGATGTCGAGCTTGGTGCCGCTCATCACGATCGTTTCCATCTCGGTGAGCAGGGCATCCATCGTCAAGCCCTTCGCCTTGCCGATGCTCTCCATGGGCAGGCGCTTATCGATGTTCTGGATGATGTGCACCTTCATACCGCTCTTCTTGGCCACACTGCGGATCACCACTTCGATGTCGCGCTCGATGTCGTTCTCCTCCACGTAGGCTTCGATCAGTTCCACGAAGGGCTTGCCGTACTTCGCCGCCTTCCCTGGTCCGACACCTCCGATGGTCTGCAGTTCCTCGATCGTGATCGGGTAGCGTAGCGTCATCTCCTCCAAGGATGGGTCCTGGAAGATCACATACGGCGGTAGTTTGTACTGCTTCGCTGTTTTCTGCCGCAGGTCTTGCAGCATCTTCATCAGTTTCTCATCAGCAGCCCCGCCCTTGCCACCACCGGCCGTGATGATGTCGTCGTCATCGGTGGCGCCGTCCACATCGCTGTAGTCACGCTCTTTGGCGAAGCTGACGGGCCATGCCTTCTTCAGGAATTTCTTGCCTTGGTCGGTGAGGCTGAGGTTGCCGTACGTCTCGATGTCCTTGTGCAGAAAACCGTTCACGGTTGCCTGGCGGATCACCGCCATCCAGTAGCTGGCACCTTCCTCGGTGCCCCTGCCCCAGGCCTCCATGGCGTTGCCCTTGTACGTCTTCATCTCACTGGTCATGGTGCCGGTGAGCAGGTCGCAGATGAAGCGGCCTTTGTGGCGTTGTTTGCTTTCCCTGATCGCTTCGAGCACGATGGTCAGCTGCTCGGTCGCGTCGAACAAAACGCGCGGGTTCACGCAATTATCGCAGGCCCCGCAGTTGTCTCCCGGTAGCACTTCGCCGAAGTAGTGCAGCAGGAATTTCCGGCGGCACATGCTCGTCTCGCTGTAGCTCACCGTATCGGCGAGCAGCTGTTTGCCGATCTCCTGTTCCGCCACCGGCTTGCCTTGCAGGAATTTCTCCAGCTTCTCGATGTCCTTGTAACTGTAGAACGCCACGCACAGCCCTTCGCCGCCGTCACGTCCGCCACGGCCGGTCTCTTGGTAATAGCTCTCGAGGCTCTTGGGGATGTCGTGGTGGATCACGAAGCGCACGTCGGGTTTGTCGATGCCCATGCCGAAGGCGATGGTGGCGCAGATCACATCCACATCCTCCATGAGGAAGCGGTCCTGGTGATCGGCGCGCTGTGCCGCATCCATGCCGGCATGGTAAGGCAGGGCCTTGATGCCGTTGACGTTGAGCATCTGCGCGGTCTCTTCCACCTTCTTGCGGCTCAGGCAGTAGATGATGCCGCTCTTGCCTTGGTGCTGCTTGATGAACTTGATGATCTCGCGGCCCACGTCCTTCTTCGGCCGCACGTCGTAGAACAGGTTCGGGCGGTTGAAGCTCGCCTTGTAGGTGACTGCGTCATCGATGTTGAGGTTCTTCAGGATGTCCTCCTGCACTTTTTCGGTGGCCGTGGCCGTGAGCGCGATCACCGGCACCCGTTGGATCTCATCGAAAATGGTGCGCAGCCGGCGGTATTCCGGGCGGAAGTCATGACCCCATTCGCTGATGCAGTGCGCTTCGTCGATGGCGAAGAAGCTGATGTTGATCTCGGCGAAGAACTCGATGTTCTCCTTCTTGGTAAGTGACTCCGGGGCAACGTAGAGCAGCTTGGTAAGCCCGCTGCGGATATCATCCTTCACCTTCAGGGTCTCGGTACGGCTCAGGCTGCTGTTGAGGAAGTGGGCGATGCCATCGCGGTCGCTGAAGCCGCGGATCGCGTCCACCTGGTTCTTCATGAGGGCGATGAGCGGGCTCACCACGATCGCAGTGCCCTCCATCATGAGGGCGGGCAGTTGATAGCACAAGCTCTTGCCCCCGCCGGTGGGCATGATCACGAAAGTGTTGCGCCCCTCAAGCACGCTGTTGATGACAGCTTCCTGCTCGCCCTTGAAGGTGTTGAAGCCGAAGAACTGCTGGAGCGCGGCCTTGGGAGAAAGATCGACGTTGATGATGGACATGTTCATGAGTTCGAAAAGGAGATGCCGCTGGTTGAACGGCTGCTTAAATGTAGGGCAACGGATGTGAACCCCGTGGATCATTTGCGATCATTTGGATGAAGGCTCATGATCAGGCGATGGAGCTACGCCGCGTTGAAAAGTGCAACGTGCTATCCAACACGTTGCGTATGGCCCCGGATATCTTTGGCCGATCGCATGGCAACGGCCCCTTCCCGTCCCAATGCCACCGGGAGCAAAGCCCCTGCGGGCGAAGGGGACAAGAGCAGTAACAGCAAGGAGATGACCTTCCTGGAGCACCTGGAAGAGTTGCGCTGGTTGTTGTTCCGGAGTGCCTGTGCGATCGCGGTGGGCATGGTGCTCGCCTTCATCTACAAGCAGTTCTTCTTCGATACCATCCTCTTCGCGGCGCGCGATCCCGACTTCATCACCTACCGCGCGCTCTGCTGGCTGGGCATGCGCAGCGGCATCGATGGCATGTGCATCAAGGAGATCGGCTTCACCATTCAGAGCGCACAGGTGAGCGGGCAGTTCATGACGCATATGACCGTGGCGTTCACTGCGGGATTGATACTGGCATTCCCTTACGTATTGTGGGAGATCTGGCGTTTCGTAGCGCCGGGCCTCAAGGCTACCGAGAAGGGTGCCGTGGCGAGCATCGTGGGTTTCGCGACGCTCCTGTTCGCGATCGGCATTGCCTTCGGATACGTGGTCCTCGTTCCCCTCAGCGTGCAGTTCTTCGGTGGCTACTCCGTGAGCGCATCGGTGCAGAACATTTTCATGTTGGACAGTTACATCGGCATCGTTACCAGTGTCACGCTCTGGACAGGTGTCGTGTTCCAATTGCCATTGGTGGTCGTTTTCCTTACCCGCATCGGCATTGCTGGTCCCGGGTTCCTGCGCAACTACCGCAGGCACGGCTACGTGATCGTCTTCGTGCTGGCCGCCATCGTTACCCCGCCGGATGTGGTGAGCCAGGTGTTGGTCGGCCTGCCCTTGATCCTGTTGTACGAGGTGAGCATTCTGCTGAGCGCGCGCACCCAGCGGCGCATGGAACGCAAGCGTGCTGAAGAGGACGCGCAGCGCGTAACGGCAGGTACCGTTGCATGATCCCCACACACCACATGATCGGCCATGTGATCTTCCCGATCCCGAACCGCTGCTGGGTGCTGGTGCTGATGCTGTGTTGGCTGCTGCCCGCCGCAGCGCAGACCACCAAGGTCAGTGGTGTGGTGAGCGATGCGGTCACGGGTGAGCTGTTGCCGTTCGTCAATGTGGCCTTCTCCAACAGCCGCATCGCCACGGTGACCGATATCGATGGCTCCTATCTCCTGAACACCTACTACGCCACCGACAGCATCAGCTTCCAGTACCTCGGATACAAGAGTGTTACCGTAGGTGTGAAACGTGACAAGGCGCAGGTGATCGACATCAAGTTGGAAACAGCGGGCAACGAGCTGATCGAGTTCAAGGTGACGGCCAAGGGCGAGAACCCGGCCTTCATCATCCTGCGGCGCACCATCGCCAACAAGCCGGCCAACAACCGGGAGAAGTTGAGCGCATACGAATACGAGGCCTACAACAAGATCCAGTTCGACCTCAACAACATCACCGAGAAGTTCCAGAAGAAGAAACTGTTCAAGCCGTTCGCCTTCGTCTTCGACAACATCGACAGCACCGACAAGAAACCCTCGCTCCCCATCTTCATGACCGAGAGTCTGAGCGAGGTGTATTACCGCCAGAAACCCAAGACACGTCGCGAAGTGATCCGTGGCACCAAGGTCAGCGGCATCGAGAACGAGAGCGTGGGCCAGTTCATGGGCGACATGTACCAGAACGTGAACATCTACGACAACTTCCTGGTCATCTTCGGAAAGAACTTCATCAGCCCCATCGCCGACGGAGGTCGTGGGTACTATGACTACTTCCTGACGGACAGCACGTGGATCGGCACCAATTGGTGCTACAAGCTGGAGTTCAAACCGAAGCGCCCCCAGGAACTGGCGTTCCAGGGCGAGATGTGGATCAACGACACCACGTACGCGGTGAAGCGCATCGCATGCGGCATCGACAAGGGTGCCAACCTCAACTTCGTCATGGGCTTCGCCGTGAAGCAGGAGTACAGCCTGGTGAAGCCCGAAGTGTGGATGCTCACGCGCGATGAACTGTGGGTGGACCTGAACATCATCCGCGACAAGGAGAAGCTGAGCAAGCGTGAGATCCAGGGTTTCTACGGACGCCGCACCGCCACTTACCGCGATTTCAAGATCAACGAACAGCGGGAAGATGCTTTCTATGAAGGTCCGGATGAAGTGGTGATGTCCATCGATCCGCTGAGCCTCGGCAGTGATTACTGGGACACGCACCGCCACGAGCAGCTCAACAAGAAGGAAGCGATGATCTACCACATGGTGGACACCATGAAGACGATCCCGCGTTTCCGTACGTACGTGGACCTGGTCACCATGATCATGACCGGGTATTATGTGCGGGGGAAGATCGAGCTGGGGCCATACTTCACCACGTACAGTTTCAATCCCGTGGAAGGCTCGAGGTTCCGGATCGGTGGACGCACCAGCAATGACTTCAGCAAAAAGGTGGAGTTCGAAGGCTACACCGCCTACGGAACCACCGATGAACGCTTCAAGTTCGGGC
The DNA here is from genome assembly GCA_049289815.1 of Flavobacteriales bacterium. Classification (GTDB taxonomy): domain Bacteria; phylum Bacteroidota; class Bacteroidia; order Flavobacteriales_F; family PHOS-HE28; genus PHOS-HE28. The sequence continues at coordinate 37,712 of JBATMK010000258.1, read as the reverse complement.
TGGCTGTGCGGGGTTTCATCACCAAGAGGCCGCGCACCATGTACCGCGCGGGCTACAAGAACGACCTGGAACAGTTGGGCCAGAGCGTGAACGCGTTCCGCAGCGACAACATCCTCGGCAGCGCCTTCCGACGCGGCCCCAACACCAAGCTCACCAATGTGGAAGAGTGGCGCGGCAGTCTGGAACGCGAGTGGTTCAGCGGGTTCAGCAACGAGGTGATGTTCCGCTACCGTACGCTATTGCCGAAAGGCGATCTCGAATACCTGAGGTTCGACGAAGAGTTCGACCTGGAGAGCGTTGGTAGTATCCATACCGCCGAACTCTCATTGAACACGCGCTTCGCTTACCGTGAGAAGTTCATCTCCGGCGAGTTCGACCGGATCAGTGCCGGCACACGCTACCCCACACTGGAGTTGCACCTGGCCTACGGTGCCCCGCAATTGTTCAAGAGCGACTACGAGTACACCAAGGCCATTGGCCGCATCTACAAACGCTGGCAGCTCGGCACTTTCGGCTGGACACGTACCACATTTGAAGGCGGCCGCATCTGGGGTACTCTGCCATATCCGCTGCTCATCATACACAGCGGCAACGAGACCTATTACTACGACGACATCGGATTCAACACCATGAACTTCTTCGAGTTCATCAGCGACCGGTATGCACAGGTGATGGCCGAGCACCATTTCGAAGGGTTGTTCTTCAACCGGGTACCGCTCTTCCGCCGGTTGAAGTGGCGCGAGGTGGCCACCTTCAAGGGTGTGGTGGGGGCGTTGGACCCCAAGCACGCCAGCGCGATGCTCTTCCTGCCTGGCATGTTCGACCTGAGCGGCGGCCCCTTCATGGAAGCCAGCGTGGGGATCGAGAACATCCTGAAGATGCTGCGCGTGGACATCGTGTGGCGGTTGCGCTATCTGGAGAACCCGAACACCGCACCGTTCGCCATCCGCGGAAAGATCTTCATCAATTTCTAGGGCTTGGGGTTTGCTTTGCTGAGCACATGAGACTGGGAGCAACCGATATCGTCAAGCGCTATAAGCGCCGAATCGTGGTGCAGGGCGTGAGCGTGCACGTGGACCAGGGTGAGATCGTGGGGCTGCTCGGCCCCAATGGCGCAGGCAAGACCACCAGCTTCTACATGATCGTTGGATTGATCAAGCCCAACAGCGGAACGGTGTACCTGGACAACGAGGACATCACCAAGATGGCGATGTACAAACGTGCGCAGCGCGGGATCGGTTATCTGCCGCAGGAAGCCAGCGTGTTCCGGAAACTCAGCGTGGAAGACAACATCCGGGCGATCCTGGAGATGACCGGCAGGACCAAGCAGGAGCAGCACGACAAACTGGAGACATTGATCAGCGAGTTCAACCTGCACAAGGTGCGCAAGAACAACGGCGATACGCTGAGCGGTGGCGAACGCCGCCGCACGGAGATCGCCCGTGCACTGGCCACCGATCCCAAGTTCATCCTGCTCGATGAACCCTTCGCCGGCGTAGACCCGATCGCTGTAGAGGACATCCAAAGCATCGTGAGCAAGTTGAAGGAGAAGAACATCGGGGTGCTCATTACCGATCACAATGTGCAGGAAACGCTTTCGATCACCGATCGCGCCTACCTGCTTTTTGAAGGCAAGATCCTGAAGCAGGGAACCGCTGAGGAACTGGCTGCCGATGAGACGGTGCGCAAGGTTTACCTCGGCCAGAACTTCGAGCTGCGGAAAGCGAAAGTCTAAGGAAGCTTCAAGCTACAAGGCTCAAGCTTCAAGCATCAAAAGAGAATGCCAGCCAAGCATCGATCACTGGCCCCCTTTGCGTTTGTTAGCAATGATCTTCGCCACTATGCGGACGAGTTCCTCGCATTCTTGCGTAAGCCATACGAGGTCCGGGTCCGACTCCGGCATGAGCTTCGAAAGCCGTTGTATACGCAGGTTGACCCGCGACTCCTTCAACTCCTTCAGTGCGATCTTGCATTTGTGGATGAAGTCGTTGTCCGACTCAGCAGCCTGCGCTTCGCCATAGTGCATGGCCGGAGAGCCCCCGCTTCGCAATAGTTGACCGGCATAGTACCGTCCAGCCAGGGAGCCTGGCATCCGATCGACATAGCCAACGACGCGCGCTGCGAAAACCGTCAGTCTTTCCTCTAGGTCATATACGCGCCCCTCCACGCTTCAGTTCGGTCGTGTTGTTGGAGCTTGCAGCTTGAACTTTGGAGCTTGAAGCTTTACTGGGCCTCCTCCACGGAGAACGCATACTTCTCCATGATCTGGTTGGCGAGCAGCTTTTTGCAGGCCTCCTCGACTTTCGTCTCGGCAGCCCTCTTGTCGGCGGCATCCACCTTCAGGGTGATGTGCTTGCCGATGCGCACGCCCGTGATCTCGGGCAGGCCCAGGTTCTTCATGCTGCCCGTAACGGCTTTGCCCTGCGGATCGAGCAGGTTGTCGTGCGGCATCACATCGATGGAGGCGAGGAAAGTCTTCATGGTGTTGTCACGGTGAGCCCGTCGAACCGGGACTCGTGGTTGGGTTCTTTGGAAAGAGCTTGCCCCAAAGCGGGCTCAGCAAATAGATGACAAGGATCAAAGGAACGGCGAGGATGCCATAGAGCAGTGCTAGAATGACACCAACTGCGATCAGCAAGTAGATCACCTCGTTGCCCTTCCACTTGAAGTGCTTGAACTTGAGCGAAGGGAGCGGGAGTTCGGATAGCATAAGCACTCCCAGGATGAAAGCTGCCGCCAGCTTCAGGAACGGATCTTCAGCGAAAGTGCCGAGATGGTTCCAGAGCTCGCCGGCGCCGGGTCCATCCATGACACCGATCCCCCATGTGATGAAACCGGTGGAGGCCCAGAACAGCGCGTTCGCCGGGGTGGCAAGACCGAGGAAGCCATGGCTCTGCCGGGTATCGATATTGAACTTGGCCAATCGCCAGGCGGATGCGGTCACGATCACCAGCGCACATGTCACCGAAACCCAAACGGGCCGACTGAAGAGTTCACCGAAGGGCGACAGTTCCGCGGCATGATCGCGATGCAGACTGGTTAACAGTTGGAGCGCTTCGACAGGGCTGATGGCCGCAATGAAGGCCGGCGCCACCCCGAAGCTCACCATGTCCGCCAGGCTGTCCAGTTGCTTGCCCAGTTCGCTGCCGCCGCCCATGGCCCGTGCCGCCAAACCATCCAGCACGTCGAAAAGGGCGGCCAGGAAGATCAGCCCACAGGCAATTGTGAGTTGTCCTTGCGAAGCCAGCAGGATGGACAACACCCCACAACATAGGTTCGCGGTGGTGAGCAGGTCCGGAAGTCTCGGTAGCTTGGCCAAGGCGGGCCGAAGTTGGCTCTTTCCGGCAATAACGAAGGCCACCTTCAGTTACAAGCTGCGTCAAAACGCACACAGATGATGATCGCAAGAACGATGGTGGGGAAAGGAGTACTGGCAATGGCTTGCATTGGCTTTGGCCTGGCAGCATCGGCACAGAGCGATGCGCCCAAGTACAGCAACGAGTTCCTCGCCATCGGGGTGGGAGCGCGCGGTTTGGGCATGGGTTACAGCATCGTGTCGTCGAGCCGCGATGTAACGGCCGGTTACTGGAACCCCGCTGGCTTGGTGCGCGCCACCGGCGATCTGCAAGTTGGCGCCATGCACAGCGAGTATTTCGCAGGCATCGCCAAGTACGACTACATCGGCGTGGCGAAACGCATCGACAGCGTGAGCAGCATCGGTATCAGTTATATCCGCTTCGGCATCGACGATATCCCCAACACGATCGATCTGGTGGATCCCAGCGGCAATGTGGATTACGACCGCATCAGCAGTTTCAGCGCAACGGACAATGCCTTCCTGATCAGCTATGCGCGCAAATTGAAGATCGAGGGCCTGCGCTTCGGCGCCAACGCCAAGGTGATCTACCGCCGCGTGGGCGATTTCGGCCAGGCATGGGGCTTCGGGCTGGATGCGGGTTTGCAGTATGACAAGAAGAACTGGATGTTCGCAGCCATGGCCCGCGACGTCACCAGCACCTTCAATAGTTGGACCTACAGCCTGGACCAACGCACCATCGATGTGCTGCTGACCACCGGTAATGAACTACCCGAGAACAGCACCGAGATCACCCTGCCCCGTCTCGTGCTGGGCGTGGCCCGGAACGTCAAGCTCGGTGGCAAATTCAACCTGTTGGCGGAAGTGGACCTGGAGAACACGTTCGACGGACGGCGCAACACGCTTGTTGCCACCGACGCATGGAGCATGGATCCGCGTGCAGGGTTCGAAGTGGGCTACGCAGGGATCGTCTTCGTGCGGGCCGGAGTGAACAATTTCCAGTACATCGAGGAGATCGACGGTGCGGAAACACTGGATATGCAGCCGAACATCGGCCTGGGCCTGAAGATCAAGAGCGTGGCGATCGACTATGCGCTCACCAACATCGGCTCGGCCGGCAACGCGCTCATCAGTAACGTGTTCTCGCTGCGGTTCGACATCAACAAGAAGCCGTCGTCATGAAGAGACCTCTACTGCTGGCGATCCTGTTGTGTGCGTTCGGAGCTGCCATGGCGCAGCCATACGGCAACGAGTGGATCGACTACACCAAGCAGTATTGGAAAGTGAAGATCGTGGCGCCCACCACGGATCGCGAAGAGATCTTCCGTATTGATAGCACAACGCTGGCCAATGCCGGGTTCCCCGTTGGGGTGGATCCGCACCGCTTCCAATTCTTCGGCCGTGAGAAGGAGGTGCCCATCTGGATCGAGGGCGAGGCCGACAGTGTCTTCAACAGCACCGACTTCATCGAGTTCTACGCGGTGGAGAACGACGGATGGATGGACGCAGGCCATTGGGAGAGCCCCACCTACCAGAGCAGCACCACCTTCAACCTGTACAACGATACCATCTGCTATTACCTCACGCTCGCCAACCCCGGGGAACAGCCCAAGCGGATCCAACCTTACCAGAACACCGACTTCGGTGGACTGCCTGTGCGCACTTGGTATTGGGGTGAGAGCCTCGTGCAGAACAATGCGGGTTACCAAAAGGGTGACCGGGACGGCAACGGTTCGCAGAGCAGTTTCATGGGCTCGGCCGAAGGCTGGGTTTCCGCACTGGCCAATGATGTCACCGATGGTTTGCCGACCACCTACAACAATCCGCTACCGACCGCCGAGGCCTACTACGGGCCTGGTGCGCCCGATGCCACCTTGAGCACGATCATCATGGGCGAATTGGCCCCATGCGGTGATGGTAGTACCATCCCCGTGCATCACTTGCAGTTGCTCTACGGACAGAGCGGTAGCCAAAGCGTGGTGGTGGACGATACGCTGGCATCATGGGAAATGGTTCACGTGAGCGTCACCATCCCCAACAACCAGATCGTCCCGTTCTGCAACGTCACCCTCAAGTCCATCGATCACCAGCCGTGCATCACGTCGGCCACCAACTTCGTGTCGGCCATCAGCGACATCCGTCTGGAATATCCCCGCATCACCGACATGCTCAACACGGGCACCTTCAAGATGTGGTTCGATGACGATGCGCAGGAGGATGATGCCAACGTGCAGTTCGGGAACGTGATCGGCTCGCCCGTGTTCCACGTGATGAACGGCGACACCACTTGGCGCGTGCTGGGCACCAACGTGGGCGGTACATACTGGAGCGCACGTTTTCCAGCGAACGGTGCCGGTGATCGCAGCTTCGTGTACGGGCTGCCCGCAGCATATATCCCGAGCCTCACGCAAGTAAGCCTTGCCACTCCCACGGGCTACTTCACGAACTACGTCGCCAACGAACTGGACAGTGCCTGCCTCATCGTTACGCACACCAGCTTGCTCGGTGCGGCCCAGCAGTATGCCACCTACCGGGAGAACAGCCCGCGCAATCCAATGCCCACGCTGGTGGTGGATGTGGAGGAACTCTATCACCAGTATGGCGGTGGCACCATCAAGAGCGGTATGGCCATCCGCCGCTTTGCCAAGCATGTGCTCGATACCTGGAGCACGGCACCCCAAGCACTCTTCCTTATCGGCAAGTCGGTGATGACGCCTACCATCGGCACCGATCACGGAGTACGCAGACCCGTTTCATTGCAGAATCCCACCACGTATCAAAGGTGTTTGGTACCCACGTTCGGTTCGCCGCCCAGCGATGTGTGCTTCACCATCGGCCTTAGTGGGGACATGCGCCTGATGACCATTCCCGTGGGCCGCCTCAGCGCCGACAATGAGACCGAGGTGACGGACTATCGGACCAAGGTAGAGGCCTTTGAAGCATTCGATCAACCGGAGGAATGGATGAAGAACATCCTGCATTTCCGCGGTGGGTTCACTCCCACCGAATGGATCCAGTTCAGCCAGAAGCTGGAACAGTGGGAGGCGGTCGCGGAAGACACACTTTTCGCTGGCACCGTCACCAATTTCCGCAAGAACTCCGGTAACATCTTCGACCAGGCTTCCGCCGATAGCGTGCGGCATTTCATCGAGGACCCGGACAAGGGCGTCACCCTGATGACCTTCCTGGCGCACGCCAGCGGCCAAGGCTTCGACATTAACATCGACCAGCCCAGTGGCTACAACTGGCAGGGCAAGCATCCGTTGATCATCGGCAACAGTTGCTACAGCGGCAACATCCACTTGAACTACCAAGGCGGGTCCAACAGTGCCAGCGAGGCATACGTGATCGCCGGCAACGATGGGGCGATCGGCTTCCTCGCATCGGTGGATATCGGGACCGTGAACGCACTCTCCCCTTACACGGATTCCTTCTACCGCAGTTTCAGCGCGGTCAACTACGGCAAGAGCATCGGGGAGCATATGAGGTATGCGATCTTCGAGCAGCTCAGTGATCTCATGACCTATCCGTATGTGCACAACAGCCATACGATGACCCTGCACGGGGACCCCACACTGGTGTTGCCCAGTTGGCCCAAGCCCGAATTCACGATCGCCCCGGAGGACATCCGCATCATCCCGGAACAAGTCACGGCCGAATTGGACACCTTCATAGTGCAAGCCGTGGTGACGAACATCGGTGCCGGCACGAACCAGCCCTTGGTGGTACGCATGATCCGCGACCTGCCCAATGGAACCCAGCAGCTCGATTACCAAGTGCAATTGCCGGGTCTCCTGTACAAGGACACGGTGCAGTTCAAAGTGCCCCTGCTCAACGACGAGCTCGGCCTGAACACTTTCACTGTGATGATCGACTTGCAGCCGGATGAGATCGTGGAACAGTACGACGAGGCGATCAACAACCAAGCGGTTCAGACCACCACCATCATCAGCGCCGAATTGCTCCCCATCTGGCCGTACAAATTCGCCATCACGCCCGATGCAGGGCCGATCCTGAAGGCCAGCACCAGCGACCCCTTCGCGCCGACAGCGCCTTATGTCTTCCAGATCGATACCACGGATCTGTTCAACAGTCCGGTGATGGAAATGGGCATGGTGACCGCCCCTGGTGGCGTGATCACTTGGCAACCGCAGTTCATCTATGGCCTCAACAGCAACGTGGACAGCTTGGTCTTTTTCTGGCGGTGCAGCCCGGATAGCACGGGGCCCGATGGCTATGAATGGAAGGAAAGCAGCTTCCAGCACATCCCGAACCGCACCGGCTGGGGGCAGGCCCATTACTTTCAGTTCAAGGACGACAACTTCAACAACGTGGTGTATGACCGGCCCAACCGCGAGTTCGATTTCTTCACCGGCCAGCACGAGATCCGTGCGAACGTGCTGGGCAACAGCCAGGGCTTCCAGAACGCTCAGAATGAGTGGTTCATCGATCTGGAGTGGCAGGATAATAATGGGTGCCAGGGCAGTCCGGCTTTCCACGTCGCTGTGGTGGACCCAGCAACGTTCACGCCGTGGATAACCGGAGAGCAGTACGGACTTCACTACTTCGGCAACTACAATTGGGTCGGAGGTTGTCGACCGCGTCCGGAAGCGTACTTCCTGTTCAAGCAACTGGGCAATCTTGGGCAACTGGACAGCATGCGCGTCATGTTGCAGGACAGCGTGCCAGTTGGGCATTACATCGTAGTCTATACCTGGAAGTTTTTGAACCGTGATGCGGCCGATATCGGTTCGGGTGTAGGTCTGTTCGACTACTTGGAAACTCTCGGAGCGGATAGCGTGCGCTTGGGGCCTGATTCGGTGCCGTACATCTTCATGGTCCGAAAGGGTTATCCGGGTACTGCGATCGAGACTTTCGGCACCGCCATCAACAGTTACATCTCACAAACGCTTTTCTGTTCAGTGGAGGGGAACGAGGGCCTGATGACCAGTCCACCGACCATGCAGTTCCTGAACTACGATGCGCTCTACTGGGATGAGAAACAGCGCAACGTGAACGATACCACCACGATCCGGGTTTGGGGCCGTTCGGCCACCGGCGTGGAGACGTTGCTGATCGAACAGCCCTCGCCCCTCGATTCACTGACGACACTTGAACTGGTCGCTGACGCACAACTCTATCCGGAACTCCGCGCGGGGGCATGGCTGACGGATTACAACTGGCCCGATGCCGAACCTGCTCAAATGCGCCGTTGGCAGATCCTGGGTGATCCCGCACCGGAATGTGCGATCAACCCGCCGCAGGGCTTTTTCGTGAATGTGGACAGCCTGTATGAAGGGCAATCGGGACGTGTTGCGGTGGCAGTGCAGAACATCAGCGCGTTCGACATGGACAGCTTGTTGCTCGCTGCGTGGATCGTGGATGAGAACAACGTCCGCACGGGCATTCACTACCATATGAACCCACCTCTGCCCGTGGGTGGCGTCATCATGGACACGATCGAGGTGAACACGGACGTCCTGGGCGGTGGCAATTTCATCTTCATTGAAGCGAACCCTGTGGACAGCACGACCGGTGTGTACAATCAGCCCGAGCAATACCACTTCAACAACTATGCTTCACTGCGCTTCACGATCCAGGAGGATCTGGAGAACCCGCTGCTCGACATCACCTTCGATGGCATCCATATCCTCGATGGCGACATCGTCAGCGCAAAGCCCGAAATACAGGTGACACTGGACGATGAGAACCTGGTGCTGCTGATGGAGCATGCAACGGATACCGCCCTCTTCAAGGTCTTCCTCACCGGTCCCGATGAGGTGTTGCAGCGTATCTATTTCCGCAGTGGTGCCGAGGAGGTGATGCAGTTCTTACCTGCGGAAGGCGCCGACAACGTCGCCAAGATCTTCTACCGGCCCAACTTCAGCATGGATGGCAAGTACACCTTGCAAGTGCAGGCCAAGGACCTCACCAACAACGCCAGCGGCGACAACGACCAGAAGATCACGTTCGAAGTGGTGAACAAGCCATCGATCACCAACGTGCTCAACTACCCGAACCCCTTCACCACGAGCACACGGTTCGTGTTCACGGTCACGGGTACCGATCCGCCCACACAGATGCGCGTGCAGATCATGACCATCAGCGGCCGGGTGGTGCGGACCATCAATGCCGTGGAACTCGGTCCCATGCACATCGGCCGCAACATCACCGAATTCGCTTGGGACGGCACCGATGAATTCGGCGACAAACTTGCCCGCGGTGTTTACCTGTACCGCGTTGATGCACGCCTCAACGGCCAGGATATGGAGCACCGCGATAGCGGCGCTGATGCCTGGATCGAGAAGGGCATGGGCAAGATGTACCTGATGCGCTGAGGCCGGTGATCGGACTACCCGCCTCCAGGACCTTCCGCCGGGTGGTGCTGTGCATGTTCGTCGTCGCCTGTGCTTCGTTGTGGGCAACGCGCGGGATCTTCACGGACAAGGAAGCGCTGAAGTACATCGGTTGTGCCGAGCAATTGCTGCACGGTGATGTGCACGACCTGTTCGGGAGCTATGCGAAGTATGCTTCCTATGTTCTCTTCCTCGTTCCGTTCATCGCGATCGGTGCCCCTTGGTTGGCGGTGGTGGTGCAGGCCACCCTCGCCGTGGTGGCCGCGTTCGCACTGGCCCGGATCGCTGAGCGGATCACAGGATCCCTCCGGGCCGGGGATGCCGCTTTTACTTTTGCGCTGCTGTGCTATCCCTTCCAGGAATGGGTACTGGCGCTGTACACCGAATCGTTCTTCGCGAGCACGACCATCCTTTTTCTTGATCGGATCACCCGCCAGGGTCCAGTAGGAAAATGGACTTGGCCCTTGGCGATGATCGTGTTGTTCGCAAGGCCTGTGGGAGCATTGTTCGTTCTTCCAGCATGCATTTGGAAGTTCGCGACCGGTCGGGAGCGATGGTTCCCGAAATGGATCCGCAACAGCGCATACGCCGCCGTGCTGTTGCTTGCCATTTCCGTTCCCGGGGTCGAGCAGCACCAGCTTGCCGTGATCGTTGAAGGTCATGTGATCTGCGGTTTTCCGGAACGGCCCGGCGCGGTGGAAGGATTTCACGGTCGTACCATTCTCGCTGCACAGCAACACCTGTTCGAGCAGAACTCCGCAGGCTATGCTGCCGGGTTGTTCGTGCGTCGTTCATTGTCTCTCTTCACCCTGGGCCGATCCTACTTTTCCACTGCACACAATGTGTTGCTCCTACCGTTCTATGGGCTGTTCGTGTTGGCTGTCATAGGAGTTTGGTATCGGAGGAAGCACCCGGTGGTCGGGCTGCTGGCGGCGCTGCTTCTCTTGTACACGGCCTTGATCGGTTTCACTTACGATGAATGGAACGGCCGTTTCCTTGTGCCGGTGTGGCCGATCATCATCCTGTTCGCATCGCTCGGCGTCCCATTCCTCTTGGAACGACGATCCGCAGCCTGACACGATCCTATTTTCGCACGGTGCGGCAACGACGCTATTACTTGCTCAGCGCGCTGTCGACAGGCATGCTTCTGGCATTCGCCTGGCCCGCCAGCGGAGGCTTGGCGCCGTTGATCTTCTTCGCCTGGGTGCCGTTGTTGATGGCCAACGAGCGCTATGCCAGGAGCGACCGGTCGGAACGCCCGAAGAACTTCATGCCCTATGTGTTCCTGGCGTTGGCCGTGTGGAACGCACTCACCACGTGGTGGCTCTTCTGCGTGAGCGAGTCCATGGGCACCAAGCTGTTCGCTGCGATAGGACCGAACGTGGGCAACGTGCTGTTGATGTCGATCCCGCTCATGCTCGCGCGTGTTGCGCGGCGCCTGGGTGGAAGATGGCTCGGGGCCATCAGCTTCATCATGTTCTGGATCGGGTTCGAGCGTTTCCACCTCGATTGGGACCTGAGCTGGCCGTGGCTGACACTGGGGAACGTTTTCGCGAACGACGTGGCCTGGATACAGTGGTACGAGTGGACAGGTCACCTTGGCGGTTCGTTGTGGGTGCTGACCGTGAACCTGCTCCTCGCCTCGACCCTGTTGCGTTGGAACACCGGCCCGGTGAAGTGGAAACTCCTGCTCGGTCCAACGTTGTTGCTCTTCGTTCCGCTCCTGGGTTCGCTCGTTTACGACCACTGCATCAATGGTGCTCCGGCCCGCACCATGGAGGTCGTGCTGGTGCAGCCCAACATCGATCCGTATGGTGGGAAGTTCGAGATCGATCCCTTGGTGCAATTGGATGGCATGCTCGCGCAAGCCAATACGCAGATCACCGACAGCACGACCCTTGTGGTGTTGCCGGAAACCGCCTTGCAAGAGGATTTCGATCTGGAGAACCGTGAAGGGAGGTTGGTGCGCATGGGTTTGTGGGAGAACGATATCGGCGCATCGGAAAGCGTGCACCGCATTGTGGTTTGGTTGAAGGCCCACCCCAATACAGTAGTGCTCTCGGGAATGTCACCGGGCCGGTTGTACTCCGCCACGGAACCGCATCCCGTTTCAGCGCGCAGGTTGGGCAACAGCGATCTGTTCTACGATGTGTACAACGCCGCCGTGCTGATAGACGCCCAAGGCCGCACTGCGATCTACAACAAGAGCAAGCTGGTACCGGGTGTGGAACTGCTCCCCTATGAAGAAGTACTGGCCCCGCTTGCCATTGATCTGGGTGGGACTTCCGGCAGCCTGGGCAGGCAGGAGGAACGCAGCGCCCTGCCGGTAGCTGGTGCGCGTGTGGCGCCGATCATCTGCTACGAAAGCGTTTACGGCGATTACGTGACCGGTTACGTGCGCAATGGTGCGGACATGTTGGTGATCATGACCAACGACGGGTGGTGGGATGACTCACCCGGACACTTGCAACATCTCGCCTTCGGACGCCTTCGCGCCATCGAGACCCGCAGGGCCATTGCACGCTGCGCGAACACGGGTATCAGCTGCTTCATCGATGAGCGCGGCCGGATCCGCCAACCGACCGAATGGTGGAAGCCGGCCGTGATCCGCCAGCAAGTGGGGATCAACGAGGAGGTCACTTTCTTCGCCCGCTACGGTGATCTCATCGGCCGCTTCGCTTTCTGGGCAAGTCATGCCTTGGTCATAGTGCTGGTCGTGCTGCGCTTGCGCAAGCGCCGATCCATGTGATCGCAGCAACTTCGCGCTCCCTTTTCCATGAGCGCTTCCCGTCCGCATACCGGTGTGGTCCTGATCAACATCGGTACCCCCGATAGCCCGCGCGTTGGCGACGTGCGCCGCTACCTGCGCGAGTTCCTGGGCGACGGCCGGGTGATCGATCTGCCTTGGTTCGGGCGGAAGCTCTTGGTGAACGGCATCATCGTGCCTTTCCGCGCGCCCAAAAGCGCGAAGGCTTACGAGAAGCTCTGGACCCCGCAAGGAGCGCCGTTGATCGTGCACGGCACGGCTTTGCGCGATGCCTTGGATGATGCGCTGGGCGATGGCTTCCGGGTTTCACTCGGTATGCGCTATCGCAACCCGGCGCTGAAGAGCGCCCTGGAGGAGGTCAAGGCGTCAGGGGTGCAGCGCATCATTCTTGTTCCGCTGTTCCCCCAGTATGCTTCCTCTTCAACAGGTTCCGCATTGGAGGAAGCCTTCCGCATCATCCGCGGTTGGAACGACGTGCCACAGGTCAGCACGGTACCACCGTTCTTTCGCGAGGATGGTTACCTGGCATCTTTTGCCCAACGCATCCTCGAAAGCGATCCGGGATCGTTCGATCATGTGCTGTTCAGTTTCCACGGCCTGCCCAACGAGCACATCCGTCGCAGCCATACTTCCAGCCTGTCCTATCTCGGTAAGTCTCATGGAGCTGACGCGGTTGCCGGTTGTCCATGCGAAACCGCTTCTTACGACAAGCATCCAGCCTGCTACAAGATGCAATGCCATTCAACCGCACGTGCCCTTGCTGAGCGCGCGGGTCTTTCAGCTGGCGGCTGGAGCGTTGGCTTCCAGAGCCGCTTGAACGAGGATTGGCTGCAACCCTTCAGCGACAAGCGCATTGCCGAGTTGGCGAAGAACGGTTGCCGGAATTTGCTTGTGGTGAGTCCCGCTTTCGTGGCTGATTGCCTGGAGACCGTGATCGAGATCGGCGACGAGTACCTCGAACTCTTCCGCCATCACGGTGGCGTGGAACTGAAGTTGGTGGAGAGCCTGAATGCTTCGCCCAGCTGGGTGCAGACTGTGGCCGACCTGATCAAACGCACCTGAAAAAAGAAAGGGCTGTCTTGGCAGCCCTTTCCGAAGATCCGGTCGATCTCAGTTCAGCAACACCTTCCTGCTGAAGCGCTCACTTTCGTTCTGTAGCCGCACCATGTACAAGCCCGTGGCCAGTTCCACCTTCGGGATGCTGAGATAGGTGATCCCCTTGTTGATCGCCTGGTTGTGCACCGCTGTGACCGCCTTACCCTGTATGTCGTTCAAAAGGACATCGTACACACCCTCGATCGTGCTCGTCACCAACAGGATCACCGCCGTGCCGTCATCCCAAACATTCAGCAGGTCGGTGCCATTGATCACGGTGCAACCGGCCGTGATCACGTTGCTGTAAGTGCCATTTCCGTTGATATCCACCTGGCGCAGGCGGTAGTAGGCCGTGCTGCCATCGGCCGTGGCATCCACGTAGCTGTAGTTGACGGTAACCGCACTGGTTCCGGCACCGTTCACCGTACCGAGCACCACCCAATCGATGCCGTTGCTGCTCTTTCCAACTTCGAAGTAGCTGTTGTCCGTTTCACTTGCAGTGCTCCATTCCAGTTCAACCCGGCTGTCAATGCAATTGCCGGTGAAGGAAACAAGTTCAACAGGAAGCGGGTTATTGAGGTCTGCCAACGTCCAAGAGCGATAGAACTGGGCGCTTGGGACCGAAACCCCGGATACCGTATGAGTACCCGGTGGAACTCCGACAGCAAAAGCCCCTGCAGGAGGGAAGTAGTCGGCCCAGTACCCGATCGAGAAGTTGAAGCGCTGTGCGATCAACGTGGTACCTGCCGTGATCGCATTCCCCGCCGGTGCACCGGTGCCAGGATTCGTGATCTCCGCATCCACGTTGGTGAACGATAACGTGGCGTTGGGTTTCGTGGTGTATGCATAACCAGGAGCTTGGGTATCCATGATCCAAAAGCGATCAACGGCATCATCAGCTCCGGAGTCGATCGCACTGCCGGTCAGGTAATCCGAAACATGCGTCACATCGCTCGGGCGGTAGACGTAGTTGTTCCAGTTCGGCACCGAGGAGCCGAAATTGTACGTTGAGAAAACAACGGAACCGGCCCCGACCCCGGCGGATGTTTTTTGGTAGGTGAGCGGAATGTTCACGCCTGCACCGGCAGGTGAATTGAACGGGATCGTGTAGGTGCCCACCGTGGCACCGATCTGCCAGCGGATCATATTGAACTCATCTTCCGAGCGTACACCTGCGGAAGTGGTTGCATTGGGCAGGGCGGCAAAGGCCAAGGGGCTGGAATTCTCGATCACCAACCACGTCTGGTTCGCCAAACCGGCCACGGCCGGGTTGTTGAACACCATGTAGACGCTGCCCCCAGCATTGTTCATAACAACACGGGCCTGGCCAAAGGCAAGGGCAGCAGTCGCAACCGTTGCCAGGGAGAGTAGGCTCCTTTTCATGGTATGGTCAAATCTAGTCCTTGACTGATCGGTATGCCAGTGCAAGCCCACCTTTCGTACCGCGAGTCACGCTGCGAAGACAAAAACGAGGCTCCTTCGACCTGGCAAAGTGTGCGTGCGGGTGTGAACATGATCGATCCATCGCGGCCGCCAACGGGCGGATCACGACCATATGACGCCAGCCATTCAGGGCAGTTGCCCAGCGGGGATATCTTGGCCCAGCCATGCGGCGTACACTATCATTCAGCGGTTCCGCAGCCATCAATTGGGATGCTTTCCGGGGCTGTCCCTCAACTCTCGCTCGACGTTGTGGCGCAGCGGATGAGTGGTTGATCGGCGTGGGTGAACTGGACAGTTCGGAAGTGAGTGATCCTGGCCATGGATTCACCCGGTTGAAGGCCTTCCTGAATGGGCATGGTGACTGGGTGTTCGGGCATTTGGCGTATGGCATGGGTGCTGAAGCGGAACCCGGCCTGGCCACTGGTAAAGACCCTATGGGCTGGCCAGCGCTCCGGTTCTTCGTGCCACGATTCGTGGTGCACTGGAAGCCGACCGGAACACTGGTGCATTGCACGGCCGGTGATGAGCGGGAAGCCGAACGACTGATGGCGGACATCACTGCGCCGGCGGTCCATGCACCTTTTCCGCGGTTCGGGGACTTCACCCATGTAAGCCGTGAGCGATACCTGCAGCGGGCTGGACAGTTCATGTCACACATCCAACGTGGCGACATCTACGAGGTGAACTATTGCATCCCCCGGACCGGGCATGCTCCGGGTCTCGATCCGTTCGCGGCGTTCGGTCTTATGGACGCTCACCTCAGGGCTCCGCATGCTGCGTTCTACCGAACCGATGGGCGGTATGCATTGTGCGAAAGCCCGGAGCGGTTCGTATGCGTACAGGACCGCACCATTACCGGTGAACCGATGAAGGGTACGCGCCCCCGGCACCACGACATGGATCGGGACCGGGCACTGGCTTTCGAACTGGCCAACGATGCCAAGGAGCGGAGCGAGAACATCATGACCGTTGACGTGATGCGCAATGACCTGAGCCGGGTGGCCGCGCCACGGAGTGTCCGGGTGGATGACCTCTGCCAAGTGAGATCACTCCCCGCGCTGCACCAGATGACCAGTACGGTGCGTGCCGGGCTGCGCGAAGGCTTGCACGCAGTGGATGCCATTCGCAGTTGCTTTCCCATGGCCAGCATGACCGGCGCACCGAAAAAACGGGCGATGGAGTTGATCGATGCGTTGGAGGATGCCCCGCGTGGGCTCTATTCCGGAGCCCTTGGATTCTTCACCCCGGAGGGCGATGCGGACTTCAACGTGGTGATCCGCACCCTGCTCTTCGATGAACGCACCAGCGCGATCTCGCTCACCACCGGAAGTGCCCTTACTGCTGCCTGCGATCCGGAAAAGGAGTGGGAAGAGTGTGAACTGAAGGCGCGCTCGGTGCTTGATGCCTTGGGCCATGCTGGCTGAGATCCGCAGGACCATTGCCCATGAAGGCATGTTCTCGCGCCACGAACCGTTGTGGGTAGCGGTGAGCGGTGGTATCGACAGCATGGTCTTGTTGCATGTGCTCCGATCACTTGGGCATACGTGCAGCGTGGTTCACATTGACCACCGCTTGCGGGGTGCCGAAAGCGATGCGGACCGTCATCTCGTTGAGGAGCATTGCCGGGCCCACGGCATCCTCTTGATCGTTGAACGTGTCGATGTTCAAAGGCATGCGGAACTGGAACGCCTCAGCACACAAATGGCCGCCAGGGAATTGCGCTATGCCGTGTTCAACCGGCTCCTGGCGGGCAGTGGCCCCCACAAGATGGCGCTCGCCCACCACGCCGACGATGCCGTGGAAACCCTGCTCATGAACCTGATGCGTGGAGCAGGCATTGCCGGTTGGGCATCGATCCCTCCTGTAGCAGGACCGTTCGTTAGGCCCTTGATCGCCGTTGATCGGGTCGCGATCCAGCGATATGCACACGAGCATGGTGTTGCCTATCGGGAAGACAGCAGCAACACCGATCCCCACTACTTGCGGAACCGGGTGCGCCACGAACTATTGCCGCTCTTCCATTCACTAAGGCCGGGTTCACGCCGTGTGGTTGCCCGTGAGGTGGACCGGTTGAGGGATCTGGTCGGCGTGGTTGATCGTTCATTCCGCGGATCGCTCGCGTCGAACACTCCACGCAACGATGGCAGCTGGTTGGTCCCGTTCGCGGTGATCGAAGCGTCCGGCGCCGAAGCGCTGTTCCTCCAGTGGCTGCTGGTGGGCAAAGGGTTCCACCCTGAGGTGGTCGAGGACTTGTTGGATGCGATGCGTTCCTCGCACACCGGTGCGCGTTTCTTTTCGCATTCGCATGTGATCACCGTGGAACGCCGGGATCTGCACGTTGCCTCCCGTGGGGATCAGCCATGGCCGGAGGTGCTTATTGCGGATGATCTGGTGGTTGCGCCGGATGGGGGCATTGCACTTGAACGTTGCCATCCGATCGACATTCATTTGCAGGATGGTCCTGGTACAGCGTGGCTGGACCACGGAAAGTTGAAGTTCCCCTTACTACTGCGTGCATGGCAGCCCGGTGATCGTATGCGGCCCATCGGTCTGGGTGGCAGCAAACTGATCAGCGATATGCTCACCGATGCCAAGGTGCCAACCGCCAGGCGCTCTCACCAAAGGGTGCTTGTTTCCGGGGGGGAGATCATCTGGTTGGTGGGCCACAGGGTGGCCGAGGGCTACGCCGCTGATACAGGCACCACCCATGTGCTGAAGTTGACCGATCCCGGTTGACGGATCATTGGCCCCATCTATCTTCAGGCCCCAACCTGTTCAGCCATGATCACCACCCATGCCGTGGCCATTCCCAAGGAAGAAGTCGCCAATCTGGTGTTCCCGCACGAAGCAGTGCAGTTGAGCGATGAACATCGCCACCGTCGCGACAGCAAGATCCAGCGGGCCATGCAGTTGGGCAACAATGAGCATGGCAAATGCAGGATCCTCTTCAAGGATGCGGAGGGATTGAAGGTCGTGGAAACGACCGTCTGGTCTTTCGACAGGGACAACATCGTTCTGAAGTACGGCCTTATGATCCCTGTGGCACGCGTGCTGGATATTGAGATGCCCTAGTCACAGGGCCATACAGGACGCTTGGAACGCCGCCGGTGGTCGTCGTATTCGCTTCCCGTTATGGTTTGTTAAGCCCTGGTGGCCCCTGATCACGCTAGGATCCCCCGACTTCGTTCATGCTTCCGGCACTCGCCAACGACGTGCGTCTATTTTTGGCCGCTCGCCATCGGGATCCCATGCGCCACATCGTCCTATTGCTCCTCGTTTTTACCGCGACCGTTCAGGCACAACCCCCGGCTGCACTTGTACCTGTACAATGGACTGCAAGCGTTGGCACCGATGCCAATGGCGGGTTGCTGTTGAACGCGACCGCCACGATGGAGGAGGGTTGGCATGTGTACGCGCTGACCCTTCCCCGGGACGATGGGCCTTTCCCAACGGTTTTCACCTTCGAACCATCGAGCGCGTATGAATTGAAAGGCGGCGTTGTCGAGGAGGAGCCGGTGGAAGTGGAGGATCCCAATTTCGGTATGCTGGTGCGCTACCACGGCCACAAACCGGTGTTCGTTCAGAAAGTGGAACGCGTTTCACCCGCAGCATTCCAAGTGAAGGGCGCGGTGGAATACATGGCCTGCAACGATAGGATGTGCCTTCCACCCAAGACGGTACCGCTGGTCTTTCAAGTTGATCCAGTAGCCAAGTGATGCGGAGAACCCTTGTTGTCGTTCTTGCGCTTTCGACCGCGCTGACCCTGCTGCTCAGCCGGTGCGGCAAGGAGGACGTTGTTGCTGCGGGCGCATGTGCACCCGCGAAGGTTGATGCCTCCAACGACAAGGTGGCGTGGTGCCTGACAACCGTGAACACTGGTGGCAACGCGTACGACATCGTGTTCCATGCCGCCATCGACGAAGGTTGGTCGGTTTACTCGGTGGAGAATTTCGGCGACATGGGGCCGTTGCCCAGTCGATTCGAGTTCGATACCCTGGGTCATGTCGCTATCAAGCCGGGCATAGAGGAGCTGAGCGCACACACGGTTGAGGGCCACGATGCGGTCTTCGATATGGAGGTGAAGAAGTTCAAGCACGATGTGGACTTCGTCCGTCACTTCGAGACCAGCGGCGCTGAGTTCCCCGTGACGGGGTTCTTCGAGTACATGACCTGTAACGACGAGATGTGCTTGCCCCCGGCGCTCATCTTCTGGCGGGCGGTGCCCGATAGCGGTACGTTCCAATTGAGCACGGTTCCCTTCGACCTGTCCGGGATCGCCGTGCGGAGCTGCGATGATGGCACGTACAAGTTGAAGGAAGTCGACCTGAAGCAGCCTGTTGTGCCAGGCCCTAAGGACGATTCCGCGAACGGTGGCCTATTGGTGATCTTCCTCCTGGGCTTCGTTGGAGGCCTGGTGGCATTGCTCACACCATGCGTCTTCCCCATGATCCCCCTCACGGTGAGTTTCTTCACGAAGGGCAGCACGGACAAGCGGAAGGGATTGATGAACGCCTTGCTCTATGGCGCGTTCATCTTCCTTATCTACGCGTTGTTCAGCATTCCGTTCCACCTGCTTGGATCGGTGAACCCGCAGATCTTCAACGAGATCAGCACCAACCCGTGGTTGAACATTTTCTTCTTCGTCATCTTCATCGTGTTCGCCATCTCCTTCCTGGGCTATTTCGAGATCACGCTGCCCAGCAGCTGGGTGAACAAGATGGACACCAACGCCAGCAAATTCGGCGGCGGGCTCGGCATCTTCTTCATGGCGCTCACGCTCGCGCTGGTCTCTTTCTCCTGCACCGGCCCCATCCTTGGATCGTTGTTGGCCGGGGCGCTCAGCAGCGATGGCGGCGCGTGGCAATTGACCATGGGCCTTTCCGGTTTCGGGCTTGCGCTCGCCTTGCCCTTCGCGCTCTTCGCCATGTTCCCGGGGTGGCTCAACAACCTGCCCAAAAGCGGCGGCTGGCTCGATACGGTGAAGAAGACCCTCGGCTTCGTGGAACTTGCCCTGGCCGTGAAGTTCTTCAGCAACGCCGACCTGGTCATGAACTGGGGACTGCTGCCACGGGAGATCTTCATCGGTCTGTGGATCGTCATCGGGGTCGGCCTCGTGCTTTATCTCATCGGTCGGTTGCGGTTGCCGCACGACATGAAGGGTGCGCCCATCGGCAAGGGGCGATGGACAACGGCTGCGATCTCCTTCGCCTTCGTGCTCTACCTCATTCCCGGTCTCACGAACGGAGAGTACAGGAACCTGAAACTGTTGAGCGGGTTCCCGCCGCCGCTCTTCTATAGCTTGTACGAGCAGGAGAACGAATGCCCCGAGGGAGTCACGTGTTACCACACCCTGGCCGAAGGCATGGACGTGGCGCGACGCACCGGGCGTGTGGTGATGATCGACTTCACCGGGTGGGCCTGCGTCAATTGCCGGAAAATGGAGGAGACGGTCTGGACCGAACCCACCATCAATTCCATCCTCCGGAAGGACGTGGTGCTCGTTTCGTTGTACGTGGATGACAAACGGGAACTGCCGAAGGCCGATCAGCATGTGTACATCACCTGTTCCGGGCAGAAGAGTTTCATCCGCACCATCGGCGATCAGTGGGCGAACCTTGAGACGGAATCGTTCGCGCAAGCCAGCCAGCCCCTTTATGTGCTGTTGAGCCCCGAGGGAAAGCTCCTCACGGATCCCGTCGGTTATACACCGGATGTGGAGGAGTACGCCGCCTTCTTCCAGCGGGGATCGCAGGGTATGGAGAAGGTGAAGGGTCTCGCGGCGAAGTAATACGGGCACTCGCCATGTTCCAGGCCGCTGATCGCGACTACAGCGTTTTAGGTGCTGATGCCGCATCTTCGCCGCCTACCATGCCAAAGGCGCTAGCATCGATCCCGGATGTGCTGATCGCAAGTCGCATCCACCTCGTCCGCCATGAGCTGGTGATGGCCGACAAGGTTCCGGCAGGCAAACCGGACCGCATGGAAAGCAGGGTCGGCCAGCACGACGTGGGGAGCGGTGCCTTGTTCGAGCAAGTGAATTTGTTGGGCGAACGGAAAGTCCAGCCCCGCAAGCGCCTCTGCTACCGCGGGGGTGACGATGTTTGAACCCGCGCAGCATGAGCACCGACCGCATCCGTTCACATTTCACCGAGGCCGCTTCGGTGCTCGACAAGTTCTTGGCCGATCCGGCCAACGTGCAGGCTGTTGAGCAGGCCGCCGCGTTCATGAGCTATTGCCTCAAGCAGGGCAACAAGATCATCAGTTGTGGTAACGGCGGCAGCATGTGCGATGCCATGCACTTCGCCGAAGAACTCACAGGCCGCTTCCGCGATGATCGCAGGCCGATCGCCGCCCTCAGCATCAGCGATCCGAGCCACCTGACCTGTGTGGGCAACGATCACGGTTTCGAGTATGTGTTCTCACGCTTTGTGCAGGCCCACGGCCAGGATGGCGATGTGCTCTTGGCCATCAGCACCAGCGGTAACAGCCCGAACGTGTTGCGCGCAGCCGATATCGCACGTGACAAGGGCATGCATGTGATCGGCCTCACGGGGAAGGACGGAGGCAAATTGGCCGAGCTCTGCACAGTGGAGATCCGCGTGCCGCATAGTGGCTATGCCGATCGCATCCAGGAGATCCACATCAAGGTGATCCACGCCTTCATCGATCATATCGAACAGGCGTTGGGATGATCGTCAAGAATTACGGCTGCGCTGTGTTCGGGATCAACGCCACCATCATCACGGTGGAAACGAATGTGAACCCGGGCACCGCTTTTTTCATGGTAGGCTTGCCCGATAGCGCGGTGAAAGAGAGCCACCAGCGCGTGGGCGCGGCGATCAAGAACAGTGGCCTGCACATGCCGCGTGGCCGGGAGATCACGATCAACCTCGCGCCCGCCGATATCCGGAAGGAGGGAAGCGCCTACGATCTTCCGATAGCCATCGGCATGCTTGCAGGTAGTGGCCAGCTGAACCCGGAACGGCTCGCCGATTACGTGATGATGGGGGAGCTCTCATTGGATGGTGAAGTGCGACCGATCAAAGGCGCCCTGCCCATTGCGCTGGAAGCGAAGAAGGCCGGTTTCAAAGGTGTCATCGTTCCCAGCGCGAACGCGCGCGAAGCCGCCATTGTTACCGGGATGGAGACGTATGGCGTGGACACGTTGCTGCAGGTTACCGGCTTCCTCGAAGGCGTGCAACAATTGCAGCGTACGGAGGTGGATATCGAGAAGGAGTTCGCCGAGAGCAGCCGCAGTTATCCGGTCGATATCTCCGAGGTGAAGGGGCAGGAGAACATCAAGCGCGCGTTCGAGATCGCGGCGGCCGGTGGGCACAACGTGATCCTGATCGGTCCTCCCGGCGCGGGCAAGACCATGCTGGCCAAGCGCCTGCCGACGATCCTGCCGCCGCTCACGATCGACGAGGCCTTGGAGACCACCAAGATCCACAGCGTGGCGGGCAAACTCCGCAAGGACGATTCGTTGCTGAGCGTTCGTCCATATCGCAATCCGCACCATACCATCAGCGATGTGGCCTTGGTGGGTGGTGGTTCTTTCCCGCAGCCGGGCGAGATCAGTCTGGCACACAACGGCGTGCTCTTCCTGGATGAGCTGCCGGAGTTCAAGCGGACGGTCCTTGAAGTGTTGCGCCAACCGTTGGAGGACCGTGTGGTAACGATCAGCCGCGCGCGCTTCAGCGTGGAGTTCCCGGCCAGCTTCATGCTCGTGGCGGCCATGAACCCTTGTCCGTGCGGCTATTACAATCATCCCGAGAAGGACTGCGTGTGCGCACCCGGTGTCGTCCAGAAATACCTCAATAAGATCAGTGGCCCGCTGTTGGACCGTATCGATATCCACATTGAAGTCACCCCGGTTCCCTTCAAGGAACTCAGTGCGGACCGGCAAGGAGAACGTAGTGTGGATATGCGCGAAAGGGTGATCGCGGCACGCAGGGTACAGCAGGAGCGGTACGCCGGTAGCAGCATGCATTGCAACGCCCAGATGAGCAACAAGCAGGTGCATGAGATCTGCCGGATCGACGCCACCGGTCAAGCCTTGTTGGCAAAAGCCATGGAGCGATTGGGACTGAGCGCCCGGGCCTACGACCGTATCCTGAAAGTGAGCCGCACCATCGCCGATCTGGCCAGCAGTCCGGATATCCGCACGGAGCACCTGGCCGAGGCCATCCAATACCGCAGCCTCGACCGTGAGGGCTGGGCCAGCTGAGATTTCCGGCCTCTAGCGTAACCCTGGTGCCCGGTGGACCGTTCCACCCGACGATAGCCCCGGAGATCCCAATGCTACCCGTCAACACCACATCAATGCTCACCGCACTCCTGGCCTGTCTGGCCTTCGGCGACGCCTCCGCCCAGGGGTCCGAACGGGTCTACCTCAGCGCTACGCTCGAAGTGGCGCCGAAGACCCAAGCCGTTTACTACAGGGAGCAAACCGGCAAGGACGGCGATCATTTCATCGGGAAGACGTTCAGCATGAACGAAAAGCTGAAGGCCGAAGGCCGGTACGCCGACCCCGACCTGGAGATAGAGGACGGGATCTTCACCTTCTATCATCCCAACGGGAAGATCGAAAGCACCGGGGCTTATGCACAAGGTTGGAAGAGCGGTGTCTGGCAGCGCTTCGACGAATGGGGCCATCCCTTGAGCGAAAAGGTCTACGACCCGGAGGTGCTGGCCAATGTGGTTTTCAGCCAACCGGATCAGATGCCCTACTACCCTGGTGGCGATGCAACGTTGCAAGCATTGGTGAAGAAACAGGTTGCGCAGAAGTCATCGACCCGGTTCAAGGGCAAAATGAAAACCACGTTCGTTGTTGAGAAAGATGGAAGCATCTCGGATGTGAAAGTTGTTCAAGGCGTCGGCGGCAATGTCGATGAGCTCGCCCTGGCCGCCATCAAGAACACCAAATGGTCGCCTGGCCTTGCCAAGGGACGGCCCGTACGCGTGCAGATGACCCTGCCGCTCCACTTCTAGAACCACTCTCCATACACCAATGGCCGGAGGCCCTTCGACTTGTCGAGGGGTCTTCGGCATTGATGGAGAGGCTTATGCGTCCTTACCGTGGCACTGCTTGAACTTCTTGCCGCTGCCGCACGGACAAGGATCGTTGCGTCCGACCTTTTTCTCCACGCGTACCGGCTGTGTGTTGCGCGGTGGAGGAGGACCCATGGGGCCGCGCGGTGGGGCTTGCGTCCCGGTCCCGGCTGCGCGCTGCGGTTGGGTCCGTGATGCGCCAGCGTACTGTGGAACCTCGGTGCGGCTGGTCTGAAGCTTCTGTTGCGGTGCACGTGCGGCAGGTGCCTGTTGCACGTTCGGCTGGGCACTTGGCAGGCCTGCTTTGGCCAAGAAGCCTACCACTTCACCATTGATGCGCTCGATCATGGCCTTGAACAGGTTGAAGGACTCCAGCTTGTAGATCAACAGGGGATCCTTCTGTTCCAGGGCCGCGTTCTGCACGCTCCGGCGCAACTCGTCCATCTCGCGCAAGTGCTCCTTCCATTCATTGTCGATGATGGCCAGTACGATGTACTTCTCGATGGTGCCCGGCAACTCGCGCCCTTCACTCTTGTAGCACCGTTCCAAGTTGGCCACCACTTGCATGGTCTTGATGCCATCGGTTATGGGCACCACGATGTTCTCGTATTGGGCGCCCTGGTTCAGGAACACATCGCTGATCACCGGAAGTGCTTGTTGAGCGATCGCCACCCCGCGGCGTTCATAGGCTGCCAAGGCCGAATCGAACAGTTTGTCCGTGATCTCCTCCGGTTTCAGTTCCTTGAATTGTTCCTCGTCCACCGGACATTCGCAGTTCAACCTGCGGAACACGTCGAGTTCGAACCCGGCATGATCACCGGCTTCGTGGTACTCGTTCACGATCCCTTCGGCCACCGCATGGAACATGTTGAGCACATCCAGCTTCAACCGCTCGCCGAACAGGGCGTTGCGCCGGCGCTTGTAGATCACCTCGCGCTGGCTGTTCATCACATCGTCGTACTCCAGCAGCCGTTTCCGGATGCCGAAGTTGTTCTCCTCCACCTTCTTCTGCGCGCGTTCGATGCTGCCCGTGACCATGCTGTGCTGGATCACCTCACCTTCCTTCAGGCCCAGACGGTCCATCAACTTGGCAATGCGCTCGCTCCCGAACAACCGCATCAGGTCGTCCTCCAACGACACGTAAAACTGGCTGCTGCCCGGATCTCCCTGCCGGCCGGCCCGGCCGCGCAACTGGCGATCCACGCGGCGGCTCTCGTGCTTTTCGGTGCCAATGATGGCAAGTCCACCTGCCTCTTTCACACCCGGTCCCAGTTTGATATCCGTACCGCGGCCAGCCATGTTGGTGGCTATGGTGACCGTGCCGGCTGTACCTGCATGCGCCACGATCTCCGCTTCGCTCGCATGCTGCTTCGCGTTCAACACCCGGTGGGGGATGTTCTTCATCTGAAGCATCCGCGCCATCAGCTCACTGACTTCCACACTGGTGGTACCCACCAGGGATGGACGTCCGGCGGTGCGCAGCTTCTCGATCTCTTCGATCACCGCGTTGTACTTCTCCCGCTTGGTCTTGAAGACCATGTCTTCCGCATCCTTCCGCACCACGTCGCGGTT
Organism: Flavobacteriales bacterium; assembly: GCA_049289815.1. Taxonomy (GTDB): domain Bacteria; phylum Bacteroidota; class Bacteroidia; order Flavobacteriales_F; family PHOS-HE28; genus PHOS-HE28. The sequence continues at coordinate 12,112 of JBATMK010000258.1, read as the reverse complement.
GGTGGGAATGCTCATCACATCCAGCTTGTAGATGTCCCACAGTTCCTGTGCCTCGGTGCTGGCCGTACCGGTCATGCCCGCCAGTTTGTGGTACATGCGGAAATAATTCTGCAAGGTCACCGTGGCGTACGTCTGTGTGGCCGCTTCCACTTTCACGTTCTCCTTGCTCTCGATGGCCTGGTGCAGGCCATCGCTGTACCGGCGGCCATCCAATATGCGGCCCGTCTGCTCGTCGACGATCTTCACCTTGCCGTCCATTACCACGTACTCCACATCCTTGTCGTACAGCGAGTAGGCACGGATCAATTGGTTCACCGTGTGGATCCGCTCGCTCTTGATGCCGAAGTCGCGCAGCAGTTCGTCCTTGCGCCTGGCTTTTTCCTCGATGGATGCACCGCTCTTCTCGATCTCGGCGATCCCAGCACCAACGTCGGTCATAACGAAGAAGCCCGCATCGTCCACGTCCTTGCTGATGAGCTCGATGCCTTTCTCCGTGAGTTCGATACCGTGGTGCTTCTCGTCGATGGTGAAGTACAGTTCCGCGTCGACCTTGGGCATTTCCTTGCCCTGTTCCTGCATGTAGAAGGTCTCGGTCTTCTGCATCAGCGCGCGCATGCCTGGCTCGCTGAGGAGTTTGATGAGCGCCTTGTTCTTCGGCAGGCCACGGTGTGCACGCAGCAGCGCCATGCCGCCGACCTCCTGCTGTTCTTTGCTCGCGGTGCCGGCTTCCAGCCCTTTCAGGTTCTCCTTCGCTGCGGTCAGCGCGGTGTTGATGAACGAACGCTGCGCGTTCAGCAACCGTTCGATGCGTGGCTTGTATTCATCGAACTGGTGTATCTCGCCCTTGGGCGTGGGCCCGCTGATGATGAGCGGTGTGCGCGCATCGTCCACGAGCACGCTATCCACTTCATCCACGATGGCAAAATGGTGCTTGCGTTGGACCAGCGCGTTCGGGGCGTGCGCCATGTTGTCGCGCAGGTAGTCGAAGCCGAATTCGTTGTTCGTGCCGAAGGTGATATCGGCTTGGTAGGCGTTACGGCGCTCGGGGCTGTTGGGCTGGTGCTTGTCGATGCAATCCACGCGAAGCCCATGGAACTCGTACAAGGGGCCCATCCATTCGCTATCGCGTTTGCTCAGGTAGTCGTTCACCGTTACGATGTGCACGCCACGACCGGCCAGGGCATTCAGGAACACCGGGAGCGTGGCCACCAATGTCTTGCCTTCGCCCGTTGCCATCTCTGCGATCTTGCCGCGATGCAGGGCCGTACCACCGATCAACTGCACGTCGTAGTGGACCATGTCCCAAGTGACCGCCGCCCCGGCTGCCGTCCATGAGCGTTTCCATATGGCCGTGTCGCCTTCCACGGTCACGCTGTCCCGTTTGGCAGCGATATCACGGTCCAGTTGTGTCGCGCGTACACGCAATTCCTCGTTCTCCTTGAAACGGCGTGCTGTCTCCTTCACGATGGCGAAGGCTTCCGGCAGGAGTTCCTCCAGCACTTTCTCGACCTTCTCCACGATCTTCTCTTCCAGCTTATCGATCTCCTGGTAGCGGTCCTCTCGTGCGTGGATGTCCATACGCGGGTCGGCGTCGATCTCCGAGCGCAACGTGGCCGCACGATCATCCTCTTCCTTCACACGTTCGTTGATGCGTAGCCGGAGCGCGTTGCTCCGTTCGCGCAATTCGTCGTTGCTCAGGACTTGCAGCTTATCGTACTCGGCCTTCACCTTCTCCACCACGGGAGCGGTTTCCTTGAGGTCGCGTGCGGCTTTATCGCCGAAGACTTTCTTGAACAGGTTGCCGAGCATGTGAGAACGAGAGATGTGGAGAAGTGATGATGTGGGGATGAGCAGTGCAACGACAACGGGCATGGCCCATCTTCACAAGCTGTTTCAAAAGCCGCCAAATGTAGCCGCCAGCCCTGCATGCACCGGGCCGTTCCCGCGGGCCTGACGCCCTGTCAGGGAACAACGGAAAAGCCCCGATGGGTCGGGGCTTTCGGTGGTTGTGCGATGTGGTTCAGTACTCGTCCTCGTTGAAGAAGAAGTCCTCCTTCTGAGGGTAATCCGGCCAGATGTCCTCGATGCTCTCGAACACTTCTTCATCGTCCTCGATCGCCTGCAGGTTCTCCACCACTTCCAATGGAGCACCGGTGCGCATAGCGAAGTCGATCAGCTCGTCCTTCGTTGCGGGCCATGGTGCATCCTCGAGATACGAGGCCAGTTCAAGCGTCCAGTACATGATCGACCAGTGTCAGGGTCCTTATTTAAGGCCGCAAATATAGACGGGTAACGATCCCTCCAAGGGTGAATTATGCACCGGGGTGGATAGCCAGGGAAACGGCTGTGGGCAAGGGTTTCCGGGCGTTGGCTCAACTCTTCGGACGCCAGGGTGTCTCGGCCACCCCCAGCTTCCGGCCAATGTCGCGGGCCAGCACGAAGAGCAGATCGCTCAACCTGTTGAGGTAACGGACGATGATCTCCGGTAGTTGTTCGGCCTCCGCGATCGCGACCACCAACCGTTCGGCACGCCGGCAAACCGTGCGGCAGATGTGCGCTTGCGAAACCGCTGGATGGCCACCCGGGAGAATGAAGTTCCGCATCTCCGGCAGCTCCTTGTCCATGGCATCCATTGCGGTTTCCATTGCGGCGATGTCGGCCTCCTCCACGCGCGGCACCTTGAACTTGTCCGCTTCAGCTTCACTGGGCGAGGCCAGCCGCGATCCGATGCTGAAGAGTTTTTCCTGGATGCCGACGATGAACGACGAACGGTCCGGTGCGAGATCGCGCAGCATGCCCAAGTGGCTGTTCAGTTCATCAACGGTCCCGTACGCTTCGATGCGCGCGTGGTCCTTCGGTACGCGCGTTCCACCCAGCAAGCTCGTCTGCCCTTTGTCACCGGTGCGCGTATAGATCTTCATGTTGCTTACGGGTCAGTAGCGCAACCGGAAGTGTTGTCGGGCTTGTTCCGTGCGAAGGAACACCAGCCCCATGTCATACAGATCGATCGTCACCGTAACGCGTGGATGTTCCTTCACCTCTTCCCACGCCTTCTCCATCCCAAGGCTCCAGTGGATATCGTCCAGGATGAAGAGCGTACCGTTGTGCGCTTTCGCAAGGCACAGATCGAAATACTCGAGGGTGGGCTCCTTGGCGTGGTGCCCATCGATGAAGACGATGTCCAACTGCTCAACGCGCTTGAGCACCTCGGGCAACTTGCTGCGGAAGCTGCCCAGGTATGCCCGGATGTTGCGTTGGTGCATGTGATCGAAATTGTGTTGGGCAATTCGTTGCGTTTGCGGACAACCTTCGATGGTATGCACGCGGCCATCCTCGGCGCCCGCCGCCAGGTACAGTGTGCTGATACCGAAACTGGTTCCGAGTTCAACGATGTCGTTCGCTTGGAAGTAGCGGGCTAGGCGGTACAGCAGCCGCGCTTGTTTCGAAGGTTTCAATGCCGTGCGCGCCATGTCGCTCACGGCCCGCACCGGTAGATCCAATTTCCTGCTCCCGGCGCCCAGATCGTTCACCCGGATCTTCTGGTCGCTCTCCAGCAATTCCTCCCGCAATTTCTCGATCGCCTCGAATTCGGGCTGGTCGGTTGACGGGCGCAGCACCCGGTCGATGAGATCGTACACGAACGGGCTGTGCACGCCATGGCGTGTCCGCGCCTTCACCAAATGGTTCAACCAACTGCCTACCCGCTGGAGGTCCGTCATTGTGCGCCGAAGATATCCGGGTCGCCACCCGCGATGTTCGGTAACTGGCGTCGCCGTCCACATCATGCGGTGGACATGCTGCGGGGCCTTCGCGCGCGGGCCCGCTCGTAGAACGTCACCGCCATCAATTGCATCAGCATGCCGTAGAAGACGTCCTCCACCGGGATCGTCAGGATCCGCATTCCGAGGTTCTCATCGTCGTTGTACCGCACCACCTCGCCCAGGACACCGGTGCCTGTCAAGAGGCCGTTCACGATGAGGAAGGGGATGAGCAGAACAACGAAGGAGAAATAGAACCGGCCCAGCCATGGTGGGCGCATCACGAAGGCAACGAACAGCAGCATCGCGGAGCACAGCAGGAAAGTGGAAGATGTATAGGCCCGATCCAGATTGAAGACGGCGATGGGCACCAACACGAGTGCGATGCCCACGGAGGTCGGCCGGGCAATGGAGGCCAATGGATCGGATCTCAACTGCACGCTGAAGCAGTGATAGGTGAACAGGCACGCATACGGGATGCAGATGAAGAAGCCGAATTCCTCCAGTGGCAGCCCCATCAAACGCGTTCTCCACGTATGCTCCGGCGCGAAGCTCCAGACACCTTGCGCAGCGAAGAACGCATCCCACGGAACGAACAGGCCCATCATGGCAAGGACGCCCACCATCGTAGCACGCCAATGGCGATCAAAGCGCAACGCCGGATGGAAGCTGAAGAGAACCGGGAACAGGATGCTGAGGAAGTCGATCCACGCGTAGGTGCTCATCCCCCTTGCGCTTGCGACTTGTGCTGTTGAGCGGCCTCCCGGAAATACTTCATGGACACCCACAACATGCCGAAGCATTCGCCATCCTCCTTCCCGATGCGCTTGTGATGCACTTTGTGCGCGCGCCGAAGACCACCGAAGTAAGCGCTGCGCGTTGTCCGCAACCACTTGATACGTTGGTGAATGAAGACCTCATGTACCAGGAAGTAGGCAATGCCATACAACAGGATACCCAGGCCGATCCACAACCACGGTGTGTGCAAACCCTTCAATGTACCCACTACGAAGAGCACGATGCTCGGCACAGCGAAGATCAGGAAGAAGCTATCGTTCCGCTCCAAGGGGTGGTCGTGGTCCTTCTTGTGGTGATCGTGGTGCAGCACCCAAAGGAATCCGTGCATCACATACTTGTGCGTGGCCCATGCAACGCCTTCCATACATATGAACGTGGTGGCCACGATCACTATGATCAACCAGACGCTCATGTTCAATCGCCTTCGCCGGGTCCGTGGTGCTTGGCGGTGCGCAAAGATGGGAGCACTGATGGGTTCACGCTTCCTCGAACAAACGTGGGTTGCCCGATGAACGCCCAGTGTCCGTGACCAGCGCTGCCTTGTACGTTGCCATCGCTCTCTTCCGGGCAAAGTCATGGTCAACGATCGGTTTGGGATAGGTCCCGGATGACCACTCCGGCACCCATCGGCCGATGTATGCATGCTCCGGATCGAAGCGCTCGGTCTGGGCGGCCGGGCTGAAGATCCTGAAGTAGGGCGCCGCATCGCAACCACTGCCACTGGCCCATTGCCAGTTGCCGTTGTTGCTGCTCAATTCGAAGTCAAGGAGATTCGAGGCGAACCAAGCCTCGCCCCAGCGCCAATCGATGAGGAGGTGTTTCGTAAGGAAGCTGGCGGTCAGCATCCGCACCCGGTTGTGCATGAAACCGGTGGCTTCCAATTCGCGCATGCCAGCATCCACGATCGGATATCCGCTGCGGCCTTCGCACCACGCGGCGAATTCATCGGGGTTGTTGCGCCACGCGATCCCATCATAGGCCGGTTTGAAGGCGCGCGTGATCACCTGTGGAAAGTGCAGGAGGATCTGCATGAAGAATTCGCGCCAGATCAATTCGTCCACGAAGACAGGTGCCAGTTCCCACGCATCGCGTAGCACTTGGCGCACGCTGACCGTGCCGAACCGCAGATGGATGCCCAAGCGGCTGGTGCCTTGAACGGCCGGGAGGTTCCGCGTATCGGCATAGCTGCGCAAGTGGCTGATATCCATTAGGGTCTCCGGTACTTCGAGGTCGGTCGGGAGAAACCCGATGTCCGCCAACGAGGGCATGGGCAGCGGTTCCGTGCGCAACAGTTCAGCCAGGTGGTCTTCGCTTTTGAACGCAGCCATCATTCCCGGGGTGAACAACGAACGCCATTTGCGCTTGTACGGTGTATACACGGTGTAGGGCCGTCCATCTTCCTTCACCACTCCGTCGTGGTCGAAAACCGAATGGTCCTTGTTGGTGGTGAACGCAATGCCGTTGGTCCGGAGGAAGGTCCCGATCTCAGCATCGCGCTTGATGCCGTACGGTTCGTGATCGCGGTTGGCATGCACGGCTTTCACATCGTAACGCTCCACAATGCGTTGCCAGGCTTCGATGGGCGTACCCACTTCAACGTGCAGATCGCTGCGGCGGCGTTGTAACTGGGTCTTGATCGCGTTCAGCGTGCGGTGGATGAAGTCCACACGGCGATCACGTTTTTCCTGCAGGTCACTGAGGATATCCGTATCGAAAATGAAGACCGGCAGCACCGCGTTCCCGCTCAGCAATGCGTTCAACAAGGCGTGGTTGTCATGCAGGCGCAGATCCCGACGGAACCAATGCACCGTGACCGGTGGTCCTTTCCCGCGTTTCATTCCGGTTCCGTCACCCGGGCTGGCGGGCGATCGGCGCGGGCAACACGCCCTATGCATGCGTGCAACCAAGCCGTGAAGCGATCATGCTCGTTGCTCATTTCCAGTTGCAACGCGTCGAGTGCGATCGTTCGCCATGCATCGGCCTCAGCGGGGTCGGCATGGATCAAACCGCCGTAGCGGCCGACGAACACGTGGTCCAATTCGTTCTCGCGCAACCCACTGCCAACATCGGCAGTGTATCTGAAGGTGAAGCGGTGCACAAGCGCGCAGCAGATCCCCATTTCCTCCATCAACCGGCGTTGGGCAGCAGCGATCACGTCCTCGCCGGGACGCGGGTGGCCGCAGCAGGTGTTGGTCCAAAGGCCAGCGCTGTGGTACTTGCCGGGGGCACGCCGTTGCAGGATCAGTTCATCCCGATCGTTGAAGATGAACACACTGAATGCGCGATGAAGAAGGCCCAGGCGGTGCGCGTCCATCTTCTCCATGACACCGGTGCAGTTGTCGTGCCCATCCACCAGTATCACCGATTCCTCTGGGACGACGGATCCGATCATAGCAGGCCCAGGCTGTGCCGAACGTAGCTGCGCATGAGCAACGATGCCTTGCTCGTATTGGGCACGCTGATCCGTTCCGCCAGTATGCGCTCGCTGGGCAGTGAGCGGATCCTTTCGTGCAGGGCCTTGTAGTAACGGTAAGCCACATACACACCGAAACGCGCTCCACGCGGCAGTTCCTTGATGCCCTGGAAAGCGGCATCAAAATCCGCATCGATACTGAGCTCGATGGCGCGTTTCCCGTTCGCGTCCAACGCCATCACATCGACCCCCGGGAAGTACGTCCGCCCGAGCTGTTGATGATCATGCCGCATATCGCGGAGGAAGTTGATCTTCTGGAAAGCTGCACCTAGCCGCATGGCTGGCGGTTTCAGCCGTTGGAATTCCGCATCGTCGCCTTCACAGAAGACACGCAGACACATGAGCCCAACGACTTCAGCACTGCCCAGGATGTACTCTTCGAACGATCGCCGATCGTGCCGTTGCTGCTCCAGGTCCATGGCCATGCTGCGCAGGAAGGCGCCGATACTGTCGCGATCGATCGCGTATTTCCGCACGGTGCTCTGGAAGCTGTGCAGGATGGGGTTCAAACTGATGCCTTCCTCGATCGCACGCCATGTGTCGGCGGTGAAGCGCCTCAACAGCTCCTGCTTGTCGTGGGTGTGGAAGGTGTCAACGATCTCGTCCGCGAAACGCACGAAGCCGTAGATGGAATGGATGGGCGCCCTGAACCGTTTGTGCAACGAGCGCACACCCAGCCCGAAGGAGGTACTGTACCCGAATGTGGTGGCCCTGCTCGCCTGCAAGCACACCTCATCGTACAACTTCATGCTGGTCATCTCGCGCGGTCCTTCATTTCCTTGACGATGAGGTCGGCAACCACCTGTCCGCTTATGAGCGAAGGGGGTACGCCGGGGCCAGGCACCGTCAACTGGCCCGCGAAGTAAAGACCCTTCACCTTCCTGCTCTTAATACGCGGTTTGAGAACCGCCGTTTGCCGTAAGGTGTTCGCCAGCCCGTAGGCGTTACCGCGGTACGCGTTGTAATCCACAATGAAATCGTTGACACAGTAACTACGCTGCACGGTAAGGTGTTGCCCAAGATCCACCCCGGTCATGCTGCACAGTTTGGCCATGATGCGCTCATGGTATTGTTCCCGCACAGCGGGTGTATCCTTCAGACCGGGTGCAATAGGGATCAGCACGAAGAGGTTCTCATGGCCTTCGGGTGCGACAGTGGGATCGGTCTTGCTGGGGCAGCACACATATACCAATGGGTTCTTGGGCCACATCGGATCGGTGTAGATCTCATGCGCATGCCGATCCATGTCGGCATCGAAGAACAAGTTGTGGTGCCGCAAGCCGGGAAGGTGTGCATCGACACCAAAAAAGAAGATGAGACAGCTCGGGGCCATCACACGATCTTTCCAGTATTCCTCCGTGTATGCGCGTGCGGTGGCCGGTAGCAGGTCGCGCTCTACATGATGATAGTCGGCGGCAGCAACGATCACGTCGGCTTCCATGCGCTTGTCGTTCACCACCACCGCTGCCGCCCGCCTATTCTCGACGATGATCCGCTCTACACCGGAATTGAAGCGGAACCGCACTCCGGCTTCCTCCGCCACCCGCACCATCGCATCCACCACCTTGCCCATGCCGCCCATCGGGTACCAGGTCCCCAAGGCCATGTCCGCGTGGTTCATCAAGCTGTACAATGCAGGTGTGTCCCGTGGGGTAGCCCCCAGGAAGAGGACCGGGAATTCCAGCAGCAGGCGCAACCGTTCATCCTTGAAATGCCTGCGCACATGTGAACGCAAACTGCTGAAGACAGTGCTCCGCAACAGACCCGCCAGCACCCGCCACTTGGCGAACTCGCTCCACGAGAGCGCAGGTTGGCGGACCAGGTCGTTCATCCCCAGCTCATACTTCAACCGGCCTTCGTCCAGGAAGCGGAGCAGCTTTTCGCCGGCCCCGGGTTCAACCTTCTCGAAGAACTCTTTCAGCGCAGGTACCCCCGCTGGTACTTGCCACCGTTCCTGCCCACTGAAGATCACCTGGTAACTCGGGTCCAATCGCACCAGGTCATAGAGTTCGGACACCGGCTTCCCGAACGTGTTGAAATACTGTTCGAACACATCGGGCATCCAATACCAGCTCGGCCCCATGTCGAACGTGTAGCCCTGCTCTTGCCATACCCGTGCGCGGCCACCCGGGCCATCGTTCTTCTCCAGCACGGTCACACTGAAACCCTTCTTCGCCAGTGATGCTGCAGCCGAAAGGCCCGCGAAGCCGGCGCCGATGACGATCGCCTTGGGGCCTATGGTGGAAGTCGCACCTGGGTGCTGATCGTTCGCGCGATGGGACATGCGCGGCAAAGGAAGAACACTAGCGATCGGCTCCCGAAATACCCGATCCACGGTATTTTCCGGAGACATCGCCGCCGCTAGGTTTGACGGACCCCAACTCTGTGAACCATGGCCATCGCCGACTTCCACTGCCATGTGTCCTTCAAACCCACCCTGGCTCTCCGGGAGAACCGGCCGGACTGCTGGACGAACATCACCTCGCCCATTCTCGGCAGCATCGTCAATTCGCAGAGCAACCTCACCCAACTCGGGCAAGGCAATGTGAACCTGGCCTTCGCCACCCTTTATGGGCTTGAGCCCGGTGTGGCCAAACAGTTCCTGCTGCACGTGGTGGACCCGATCGTGCCGGTACTGGACCGACGACAACTGGTGAAGCTTCGCGATGCGCGGATCACGAGCAATGAAAGCACGCGAGAGGAGATCGCGGCGATCGAAGCACATGCGGCTGAAGTCGGCAAGCCCAAGAAGGTGAAGCTGATCCGCAGCAGTGCGGACTACGATCCCAACGATGCCGGCACCATCCATCTGGCGTTGAACATGGAGGGTGGGCACAACCTCTACGGGGCCGGCAACAATGGACGCAACGAGAAGATGGTGGAGGAGAACCTGTTGTGGTTCAAGAAGCCGGACAGCCCGCGGTTGTTCTACCTCGGATTGGCACACCTGGAGCAGAACCGCTTGACCACCCACGCATCGGGGATCAAGATCTTCGGCAAGCGCGCTTTTCTTCCTGATGGCGCCGGGCTTCGCTTCCTGGGCAAGCGTGTGGCCGAACTGGCCATGGCCGATACCGGTCGCAAGATCTTCATCGACACGCGGCACATGAGCTTGGAAAGCCGCAAGGACTTCTACGATTGGAAGAGGGCCAGCGCGTTCAAGAACGAACCGATCGTGTGCTCCCATGCCGGGGTCACGGGCGCATCGTGGTCAGCACCCATGCCGATCACCCGCGCGAAGTCGCAGAAGCAATGGATGGTGTGGAAGCTGGAGTATGCTGCGCGGCCGAGCGCCCTGGTACCCGGCACGAACTACAATCCTTGCAGCATCAATCTCTACGATGAGGACATTGTGGAGGTGGCGAAGAGCGATGGGATCATCGGCGTATCGTTCGACATCCGCATCCTTGGCGGAAAGGTGCACGGCCTGCGCGAATTCGTGAGCGTGGGGGAGAAGGACCAGTTCCAGGTAACGGTGCCGGTGGAGAAAGTATCGCCGGGCAAGCTGCTCGATGAGGACGATGAACGCGATGAAGCGGATGAGCCGGCCGAACAGTACACGGTGAACGAGAAGTCGAAGGAGTTCGGCATGAAGCACTTGGTGAACAACATGCTGCATATCGCCAAGGTGTGCACCACTGCCGGGATCGCGGACCCCTGGGGTCATCTGGCGCTGGGCAGCGACTACGATGGATTGATCGCACCGATCGGCGGCTTTGAACATGCGGGCAAACTGGGCTCCCTTGCCGGTGATCTGGAGACCGCCCTTGCACAGTTCGCGCCCGGTGCGGGAGTCAACATTCCGGACGTGAAGGCGGTGGTGAAGAAGGTGATGCACGACAACGCGCTACGCTTCCTCAATACGTACTTCTCATGAGCGCATACGAACCTGATCAGGGCGTGGGGTCGGTGCGGTGCTTCAACGCGAACAGTTCCACAGCGCCGGATGGCGAAGTGAACGCAAGGTCGTAGTGATCCCGCAATTGGCGCCGTGCGTCAATGGTGCAACTGTCGCTGGGTTGTTCGGGCATCCGCACCGTGATCACATGATCCAGGGTGCGACCGGTCCGTTCGGTCCAGGCCGCGAGATCGATGCAGGGCTGCAAGCTGCTGTCGAAGTTGCCCACATCGTCGAAGGGCTCCATTTCCTCACGCCAGCGGATGGGTGCATGGGCGTACCGCGCAACGAAATTGTCCAGCACGATCGTGTTCTTCCACATGCCCAGGTAGTCGGAGAAGTTGCCGTGCAGCCAGTTGTCGGAATAATTCAGCGGCAGCACGGTGGCATCCTTACCGATCGCAGCATGCACGGTGTACAGATCCTCCGCTTCCGCACGCAAGCTCCGTAGCGCATCCCGATGGAAGTGGAGGTGCCACAGGGCTCCGGCGATCACCAATGCGGTCCCGCCAACGCGGAGACCTGCATGCATCGGCTGAAGACCACACCAAACCGCCCAGAGGATCAAGCCCAGCAGTTGCAGTCGCACGAGCACGATGGTGCCGGAAGCAAAACCATCGGGGAGCACCAGGCAGGAAGCGAAGAGCAAGAATGCCACCAAGCCCCAGACATCCCCGACCGGGCTTCCTGCTCGCGACTTTCTCCGGTGCCATAGCGCTGCGCCGGACAGGATCAAGAGGCCCGCTTGCACCAGGCGGGCCATTGGTTGCTCCTGATCCCAGACGAGCGTCAGCAGCGGCTGTGCGTTCAGCAACCATTCCACGCGCTGTGTGAACGGGAATGCTACGGCCTTCGGGCCTTCGCCACCGGTGACGGCGAAATACCACGTGCACAACACAAGTCCGGGCAACGACAAGAGGAGGATGCGCTTGAGTTGCATGCGGGCAATACCCACGCTGCGTTCCTTCCATCCCGACCAGAACGCAGTAGCCATCATCAACAGGATGGCCATGGTGAACAACATCAGATGAGTGAAGTACAGCAACACGAAAAGGGACATGCCAACGATCATCCTTCGCGTGGTCCAGTCGTCCGTACGGCGAAGCCACCAGCCAAGGACGAAGAGCAACAAGGCCAAGCCCAAGCAGAAGTTGAAGAAGCCCAGTTGCAAGGGCACCGTCCAGA
>JBATMK010000257.1:0-3147 GCA_049289815.1 Flavobacteriales bacterium | reverse complement strand
CCTGTTGATGACGATCTACTACCGCGTGGACACGCTGATGCTCGAGCGGATGCGTCCTGATGGCGCGGCCCAGGCCGGCACGTACGCACAAGGCTTCCGGTTCTTCGAGGCGCTCAACATGCTCGGTTACTTGTTCGCAGGATTGCTGTTGCCCATGTTCAGCCGCATGCTGAAGGAGCGCTCCGATGTCGCACCGCTCGTGGGTCTTGGCTGGCGGTTGATGCTGGCCGGATGCCTTGCGGTGGCGGTCGGTGGCCTGTGTTGGGGCGGCGAGATCATGGGCCTGCGGTACGCGCATGCTTCTGAAGGCGCCGTGGTTTCCTTCTCGCTCCTCATGTGCTGCTTCACGGCCGTGGGAACCACGTACATCTTCGGCACACTCCTCACCGCCCGTGGCGATCTGCGCCTGCTCAATTGGATGGCTTTCGGGGGAGTGGTGCTGAACGTGCTGCTGAATCTCTACTTGATACCGCGGCTGGGTGCGCCGGGTGCGGCCATGGCCAGCCTGGTTACGCAGGGCCTTACGGCAGCCGTTCAGGTGGTCATGGTGATGCGGGCCTTCAGCATGAAACCCGGCACGGGACCGGTCCTCCGAGGCTTGCTGTATCTGGCTTTGGTCTGTGTGATGGCTTGGCTGCTGGACCGTTCGGGGCTATCCGTCCTGCCGATGCTGGCCTTTTTCGCCGTCGGCGCTGGGGTGCTGGCCTTTGCCACAGGCCTGGTGCGCCTGCCCCAGCTGCAGGCCTTGCTTCGACCTGTCGTGCGCCCATAGCCCTTCGGCCTTCTGTTTACTTTGCGCGCCCCTTACCAGGCACCCCTATGACCACCGGAACGCGCGACAGCGCCGGGACTTCCTTCGACCTCGTCCTATTCCTATGGGCCAGACGCAAGCTCATCCTCTTGATCACTGCACTAGGTGCGGTCATCGGTGTGGTGGCCTCCTTCGTTATCCGCGATCAGTACAAAAGCGAAGTGATCCTGTTCCCTGCCATCACCAACAGCGTCTCCAAAGCCTTGTTGAACGAGCAGAGCACCGGCCGCGACGACATCCTGGCACTGGGCGATGAAGAGGATGCTGAGCAATTGCTCCAGATGATCCAGAGCGATCGCATCCGTGACAGCATCGCCGTGAAGTACGGCCTGAGCGACGTTTACCGGATCGAACCCGACGATCCCTACCGCCGGACCAAATTGGCCGAGGCATACGACGATCACATCCAGTCCGAATACACCAAGTTCGGCAGTGTGCGTGTTGAAGTCCTGGATGAGGATCCGAAGCGTGCCATGCACATCGCGAACGACATTGCCGCCCAGGTGGATACCGCATGGACGGCGATGGCCAAGGAGCGCGCGGTGAAAGGCCTGAACCTGGTAGCGGCCAGCGTGCGCGAACTGGAGGCTGAGATCCAGGTGATCGGCGACAGTTTGAAAGTGCTGCGGGGCCTGGGCGTGCACGAGTACCGCACGCAGGTGGAACGGTACAACGAATACATGGGCGCTGCCATCGTAAAGGGCGACCAGCGGGCAATAAAGGAGTTCGAGGAACGCTTCAAAGTGCTGGCCGAGAACGGCGGAGCATACGTGACCTTGCAGGACCAACAATACAATGCTGCCGACCAGTTGGGTGTGCTGCGCATGAAATTGGCGCAGGCCCAGGCCGACGTGGACAGCGACCTACCGCACAAGTTCGTGGTGAACCGCGCACAAGAGGCCGACAAGAAGAGCTACCCGATCCGTTGGTTGATCACCGTGATGTGCACCACCAGCGCATTCCTCCTGGCCCTGGTGCTCATCGTCATCCAGGAGAACGTGAAGAAGATCCGCGCCGCCCATGTCCGTTGAACGCCCCTTCGAACGCTATTTCCAGCTGGCCCGTCGCAACTGGAAGCTCCTGTCCATCGTGGCCCTTGCGGCCATCGTGGTTTCCATGCTCCTGAGCGGGCCCACCTTCATCAAGCCCCGTTTCGTTTCGCGCGCGGTGGTTTACCCGGTGAACCTCACCAGCTATTCCATCGAGACCCGTACCGACCAATTGCTGCAACTGCTCGAGAGCAACAGCATCCGCGACAGCCTGATCGCCAAGTTCGACCTGGTGAAGCACTATGAGATGAAGCCCGACATGCCCGGGGTCCGCTTCTTCCTCTACAACGAGTTCAACGACCGGGTTTCCATCGGCAAAACGCGTTTCGAGAGCGTGGAGATAGAGGTGGTGGATGAAAGCCCGGACACTGCTCAGGCCATGGTGAGCAACATGCTCGACCAGGTGAACCTGCTCGCCCGGCGCCTGCAGCGGGAGAAGTCCCAGGAGGTGCTGGAGATCGCCCGGCGGTCATTGTTCAATGAGAAGATGAAGCTGGACACTGTGGAGGCGAGGCTCAAGGCCATGCGGGAAGAAAGTGGGCTGCTCGAGTATGAGAGCCAGACCGAGGAGCTCACCAAGGGCTATGTGCGCATGCTCACCAGGGGCGGGGGCGACCGTACGAAAGTGGAAGCAATGCTCGCCATGCTCGGGAAGACCGGTGGTGAGTTCAGGGAACTGACCGAACTCAGCAACCTCTTCCGCGCCAACTACGACCGCCTGCTCACCGAGTACGAGCGTGCGGTGAACGACGTGACCAAGGAGCTGACCTACGTGAACGTGGTGGTGCATCCCGAGGTGCCCGACAAGAAGGTGTTCCCGATCCGTTGGTTGATCGTGGCCATCAGCACCGCCAGCGCATTGCTGCTCACGTTCGTGCTGTTGTTGATGCGCAAACCGGACTGAGCCATGCTCCGCGCCCTGCGATCGGACATGGTGTTGTGGGCGAGCCTGCTCTTCGTGGTGCTCAATGGTTTTCTCGTGGCCAACGAGATCTACTGGCTCAGCGCGTTACCTGCCGTGCTGCTGTGCGGATGGGCACTGGTGGCCCGCGTGGATCGGCTGCTCCTGTTCGTGGTCTTCTGCACTCCTCTCTCCATCAACATGGAGGATCTCGGGGGCATCGGGGTGTACCTCCCCACCGAACCGCTCATGGTGGCCATCATGCTGCTGTTCTTCCTGAAGCTGGCCATGGAGCGCAACGTGTTCGATGCAGCCGTTTGGAAACACCCGGTCACATGGGCCATTTGCGCGCACTTGGTATGGATCGCCGTATGCTGCATCCCCAG
>JBATMK010000256.1:0-6469 GCA_049289815.1 Flavobacteriales bacterium | reverse complement strand
GTGCTTCACCTTGAACTGGATCTCGCTGTGCGCGGGATCGATGGTCCATTTCGTGAGGCTGTTGGTGCTCGTGCTCTCTACTGTTGCTGTTGCGGTGTTCATGATGCTGTGTTTGACGGGACAAATGTTCCCCGCGCACACAGCAGCATGCATTGAACTGGTTCAAGAAACACCGTCCCTGCTCCGCGCGCTCAGTCCACTACGACGCGCTGCACCGTGCGACCAACATCCGAAAGCACGCTCACGAAGTAAACACCGGCTGTTCCGATGTGGAAAGATGCCGCCGATGAATTCACCTTCATCCGTTGCAACAACCGCCCCTGTGCATCCTCGACGATTATCGTGTGCGCATCCATTGGAAGGTCCAGCGTGAAGTTTCCGTTGCCCGGGTTCGGGTACAGAAGCACATCGTCCTGTTGTCCGATCGGCTCCACCCCCATGATGATCTCATCGAAGCGGGCCAGGAAACCGACAGTCGGAGCGGTGATGTTCGTGATCTCACCGAGATAGATCTGCGTGCTCTGCGTGAGTCCGCTCGTGTGGATGCGATCCTGGGTATCGTACATCGCCTGCGCATGCAGCGTCGGTCCGTTGCCGGTCATGTCCTTCACCCAGTTCACCGTGCCGGCAGTGTCCAGGTGCATGATGAAGCCGTCGCTGGGGACCATGCCGCTCTGCACGTGCATAGGACCGAACCACGCGTCGAAGGTGAAGATGCCGCTCGCGATCAAGTGCGTGCGCGAGGCATCCAACGCCACGCTGTAACATATCTCGTTGTCCTGCGCACCTTCCACGCCCACCACCCAGTTGCAGGTGCCATCTCCGGGAAAGGCCGCCACGAAACCGTCGAGCACCGAAGGCAACAGCGTGTCGCTGCCGAAGATGGCCGTGTTCTGCACGTAGCCGCCGACGTAAGCATTACCCGCATCGTCGACCGCCATGTCCATGGGCATACAATCGGCCAGCACCTCCATATGCGTCACCGCGCCGGTGTTGTTGAAGGCCATCAATACCGCCATATCCTGGTTGCCCACTGGCAACGTGCTGCCGTCGATCACCAGGTTGGCAGAAGCGAGCCCGCTCACGTACGCGTTGCCCGATCCATCCGTGGCGATCACCCGCCCGTTCGCAACGCCGCTGGGCGAGGCGCTCATCGTTCCCCAGCTCGCCGTGCCGTTCGCATCGAAAGCGAGCGCGTACAGCTGGACATTCACCCCGGGGTTGGTCATCGTAATGCCATCGATGGTGATCGAGGTCCCGGAACTCGATCCGGTCACATACACGCGGTCCAGCGCATCGATGCAGATGTCATCCACTGTTGTGGACGATGTCACTTGCCCGCCCCAGTCGAAGGCGTCCTGTGCTGCGCCGGTCGCGTCGAAGCGGGCCAAGAAGGATCGCTGGCCGCCGTTGTTGTTCAGTACGAAGGCGTCGATGGTGAGGGTGGACGTCGTGTACATGCCGGCCACCCAGACCTCACCGTTCGTTGTGGTGACAATACCGGTCACATTATCGAACTCGTTCGGGTCCGTGGTGATGCCACGCGCCCAGTCGATGGCGCCGGTACTATCGTAGCGGGCCAGCACCATGCCCTCATCGGTCACCGTTACGCTGTTGCCGTAATCGGGGTTGGTGGCGCGGGCCACGGTGTAGATATGTCCGGTGGCATCCACGGCGCTCAGGTACTTGCCGAACTGGCTGAACTCGCCAGCAGTGCGCATCCATTCCACAGTAGGTGCTTGGGCGTGCAGCAATGCGCTGGCGCAAAGGGCCGAAAAGAGTACAGGAAGTTTCATGATGCGTGGGGTTGTAAGCAAGGTAAGTCTTGGACGTGCCATAGACTCCCCTCCACCCCCTTCCGCTGCTTTCCATGTTTGATGTTGGTTGATGGTTGTTCGTCTGGAAGGCATTGCCTCACCAACAACCATGAACTACCAACCAACAACTAAGAACCATCAACTACCAACCATCAACTATGACCTAGTTCAGCGCGAATCCGTTCAACAGCATCAGTTCTGCGGGGGTCGAGGTATCGAAGCGGAGCACGAGCTCATGTCCTTCCACCACCGCAGTGAAGACCACGCGGCCTCGCAGCTCTGCGTTATCGTCCAGGTCCTGCTCGGCCATCAGCTTCGCAACGGCCAGGTTGCCGACCACCAGCAGTTCGGCCCGGTGCTCGTTCACCAACTGGAGCAATGTTGTGGCCAGGGTCGCGTGCATGACATCCACGGAACACCAAACGATGGGCCGATCCAGCGGCAGCGGATCGTGTTCCAACTCCTGACGCACCGCTCCCCCTTCCCGCTGTCCCAAGTTGGGGTAAGGCGCTTCGGAATTGTGGCTGGATCACCCCACCAATTCCACTCACAGAAAGGAAGGCAGCCCTTGATGCTGCGTCAACACCGAGGAAAGTCAGCTGGCCCGACGATCGGCTTGGTTCATGTTCGCCACTGGGAAACATCGATCATATGAAGCACACTTCCGCCCTTATCGCAGTATTGCTCGCTTCAACGGGCCAGGCACAGACAACCCACCTCCTCATGGTGGAGGACGATGAATTCAATCCCTCGTCGTTGACCATTACCGCCGGCGACCACGTGCATATCCTGTGGGACAACAGCGTAACGAACGATCACAGCTTCACCCAAGTGGACCAGGCCGTTTGGAACGCGAACGGCAACACCCCGCTGGCGGGAGGCTTCGACCTCGGTGTCGGCACTTCGAGCCCCGGAACGGACTTCACCATCACCCCAACAGCCAGCGTGTGGTACGTGTGCGCCTTCCATGCGTCGATGGGCATGAAGGGAACCATCACCGTAGTAGGCAATATCGGCATTGAAGAGCCGACCGCACAGGATCGGATCACATTGGAACCGAACCCGGCGAACGCACTGGTCACCGTGATCGCTCCGGGTGATGCTCCGCTCATGATCCAATTGTTCGACGCCACGGGCCGCGAGGCCATGAACGCAGCATTGAACGCCGATCGGACCATCGATATCCGCGCCTTCGTTGCAGGCATCTACTTCATGGACATCCGCACACAGGAAGGAACGTTGCTCTCGCGCCAACACTTGGTCATCACCAGGTGATGGATCAGTGGTATCCGCGGTGAGGCTCCTTGCTCCCGCGTGTCGGCCGGAAGCCTTACCCTTCCTTAGTCCACCACAACGCGCCTCACTACACGGCCGATAGCTGTCAGCACCGTCACCGAATAAATACCCGACCTGTCGAGGTGGAAGGTTGCCGACTGCGATGCGAATGCCTTCACACGTTGCACCACGCGTCCTTGCGCATCAGCAATAACAACACTGCTTGCATCCGCAGGTAGAGCGATGCTGAACGTTCCGTTACAGGGGTTCGGACAGAGTTGCACATCGCTGCTCGGTTCACCGGAAGGAACAGCCATGAGCAGATCGCCGAAGCGTACCACGAAAGCATGGCCGGAGAGGCCGACACTGTTCTCCACAGGATGGTCCAGGTAGGTCACCTGGCTTTCGATCAACCCGCTCGCATAGAGATGATCCCACGGATCGAGGCAGGCTTCCGCGTAGTACGTCTGGCGATCACCCGTCATGTCCTTCACCCAACCCACCGTTCCGGCAGTGTCCAGTTGCATGACGAAACCGTCGGTGAACGAGCTGTCGGTCGGTACGTACAGATCACCGAACCATGCACCACCGATGAAGGTGCCGCCCACGAACAGCGTGTCCGCTGCACCGCTGAGGCTGATGCTACGGCAGAGGTCATTGTGCGTTGCGCCCTGCACGCCCACCACCCAACGCTCCGTGCCGTCCGGAGCGTAGGCCACAACAAATCCATCATACCATCCACCGGACGACAGGGTGTCGGTATCGAAAGCGGCCGTCGCGTAGTACATGCCGCACAGGTATGTGTTGCCGGCATCATCCACGGTCAGGTCCTCGGGAAAGCACTCGGCCGGCAACAGTTCCATGTGCTCGAGCGCTCCGGCGGGATCGAACGTGATGAGCATCGCGTGGGTACTGACGGTATCGGCATCCAGGGTATCGCCATCCATGACGAGCGGGCCGGAGAGGATGCCGGCCACCACCGTGTTGCCCGCGGCATCTGAACTGATGCAGCGGCCTTCAGGTCCACCCATCACCGGGTCCTGTTGCGAGTGGCTCATGTTGGCCCAGAGCGCTTGGCCCGATGGATCCAGCTTCACGACAAAGAGTTGCTTCCAGCCGCTCGTGTCGGAGAGTGAGATGCCGCCGATGGCAATGCTGTCCGCCCAGACAGCACCTGTCGCCAACACATCACCTTGGTCATCCACCCACAGGTCGTTGATCGAGACGTCACTGGCCAGGCCCGAACCGCTCCAAGCTGTGGCGAAGGCCACCACACCGTTGCTGTCGATGCGCGCGAGGAAAGCGCTGCTGTTCGGCGGGTCGTTGACCAACACGAAGGTGTCCAAGGCGATCGTGTCGGTCTGGAAAATGCCGCCGACCCAAAGATCCCCGTCCAGGGTGGCGGCGATGGCGTTCATGCTCAAAACCACGTTCGGATCGGTGTTGAGCGAACGGGCCCAGCTGATGTTCCCGGACGAGTCGTAGCGGGCGATGACCCGGCCGTAGGGCAGCGTGATGCCGTTCCCGAAGTCGAAGTCGCTGAGGCCGACACCCACGATGTAGAAGTGGCCTGTACCATCGGCCGCGGAATGGTAGGTATCGGCCGTGCTGAACCCGCCTGCCGTATTCATCCATTGCACCGATGGTTGGGCGCAAAGGCAATGGGTGCCCAAGACAGCAAAAAGAAGCAGCACATGTTTCATGGCAGAATGCGAAAGCTATTGCTTCAATGCCTGCAGCGATCGCGTGGCACTTCACTCCACGATCACCCGTTGCACCGTGCGCGCGTTATCCGAGAGAACAGTGGCGTAATAAATCCCCGGAACATCGATGTGATGCGATGATGTGCGTGATGACCGCACCGCGACGCGGTCGCATTCGCGGCCTTGCACATCCTGGATGATCACGGTGCGTGCGTCGGATGGAAGCGCGAGCGTGAAGCTGCCAGCACATGGGTTCGGGTAGAGTGGCGCGCCAACTGGTTCTTCCACGAGCGGGGCGTTGGTGATGACATCCGCGAAGCGTGCCAGGAAACCGCGGTTGCCGAAGACATTCGCCACGGGCTCGCCCAGGAAGATCGTCTGGCTTTGTGTGATACCGCTCGTGTACAGGTGCCCCAATCGATCGAAGTGCACCTCTGCGGAGACGGTCGGTCCATCGCCCGTCATGTCCTTCACCCAGGTCACCGCACCTGCCGTGTCCACCTGCATAACGAACCCGTCCGTGGGAGCAGAACCCGTCTGCATGTACACATCGCCGAACCATGCCCCAAGCACGAAAGTGCCACCCACGTACATGGCATCCTGCGGATCGGTCAGTACAACGCTGGAACACCATTCATTGTCATCCGCTCCGCTCACGCCGATCACCCAGCGGTAAGCACCACTGCTGTCATAGGCTGCCACGAAGCCATCGATCGCAGAAGGAACGAGAGTGTCATTATTGAAGATGGCTTCGCTCTCGATGATCCCGCATACATAGGCATTGCCTTCGTCGTCGGCGGTGATGTCCACCGGGTCGCAGTCGGCCATCACCCGCATGTGCTCCACCGTACCCGTGGGACCCAACTTGATCAGTATGCCGTGGGCGGTGATGTTATCCGCATCCACGGTGTCTCCGTCCATTACCAGCATCCCCATGATGGTACCGGCCACGTACGCACTCCCCAGTGCATCGGCGGTTATGCACCGGGCGTTCGGTCCGCCCTGCGATCCTCCCGGCGGTGAATTGCTCACATTTCCCCAGATCCCGTTGCCCGATGCATCGAACTTCACAGCATAAAGCTGCTCCCAGCCCTCGGTAAAGGTGAGCGTGAGGCCGCCTACTGTAAGGTTCGGGTCGAAGGTGGTCCCCGTCACCAGTACGTTGTCCTGGTCATCCACGTAGAGGTCAATTGGGGTTGTGTCACTGTCCAACGGGTTACCCCAAGCGGTGGCGAACTCCACGGCGCCGGTACTGTCAAATCGCGCAAGAAAGGAACGCACACGCGGTTCGATGCCGGTCAGTACGATAGTGTCCAGCGTAAGCGTGGCGGATTCGAAGTACCCGCAAACCCATAGGTCCCCTTCACTGTTGGCGGCAATGCCTGCGATGTACACCAACTCGTCCGGAGTGGTGGTGAGTGCGCGCGCCCAGTTGATAGTGCCCAGGGAGTCGTACCGGGCGAGGACCATCCCATTCATCGTGCTGGGCACGGTAACGCCGCTGCCGAAGTCGAAGGGACCCGGGCCGAAGCCAGCGGTGTAAATGTGGCCTGTAGCATCCGGCGCGGAACTGTAGACACCGATCTGGTAGAAACCACCAGCCACGCGCTGCCATTCAGTGCTGGGCTGGGCGCGCGCCAACAGTGCGGTAAGAACAGCGAAGAGCAGCAGGAC